>NZ_JBDJLK010000010.1:0-99769 GCF_039673335.1 Pseudomonas sp. TWI929 | reverse complement strand
CTCCCACAGGGAAAGTACATTGCCTGTGGGAGCGGGCGTGCCCGCGAAGAGGCCAGCCCTGCAAATGGTGATCTGCAGGCCCCGATCTGTTAGGGTGCCCGCCGATGCACGCCACACCACACGAGGATCCCGAGTGAGCGCCGAAGAACCCCTGATCGCCGACCTGTTCGATGTCGACAAACGCCTGTCCCTCAAGCCCGTCGTGGACTTCAACAGCTACCTGCGCAACGCCTTCGGCGAAGGCCCGTGCCGCTGCCACCGCTGCATGGAAGGCGCCGACCAGAGCACCTACAGCCATGCCCACAATTTCACCTTCGACGGTCAGCAGTGGCACCGCCGCTTCGCCAGCACCGCCGGCAGCGACGTCGCCCAGGTGTTGAAAAAAGCCTGGCTGTCGTACACCAAGGCCGACCTCAACCTGATCGGCGTACTGGACCTGACCACCCTCAAGACCTTCACCGAAGCCGCCCTGCATGCGCGCCTGCTGGCCCTGCTGCCCGCCAGCGGCCTGGCCCGTGAAGTGGATGGCCAGTGGATGCTGCAAGCCCAGGCCGACTGACGGCCCGGCGGCACGGCAGGATTCCACCGGTCTGCTAACGTGGTGGAATCCGCCCAGCCGCAGGTAGTCCGCCATGGCCCGCACAACGCCCATCGAGCTGTACCGTAATATCGGCATCGTCGCCCACGTGGACGCCGGCAAGACCACCACTACCGAGCGGATCCTGTTCTACACCGGGGTCAACCACAAGATGGGCGAGGTGCACGATGGCGCCGCGACCATGGACTGGATGGCCCAGGAGCAAGAGCGCGGCATTACCATCACCTCGGCGGCGACCACAGCCTTCTGGCAAGGCTCGACCAAGCAGTTCGCCAACAAGTACCGCTTCAACATCATCGACACCCCCGGCCACGTCGACTTCACCATCGAGGTGGAGCGCTCGCTGCGCGTGCTCGATGGCGCGGTGGTGGTATTCAGCGGCGCTGACGGCGTCGAGCCGCAGTCCGAGACGGTTTGGCGCCAGGCCAACAAGTACCACGTGCCCCGCCTGGCCTACATCAACAAGATGGACCGCCAGGGCGCTGACTTCCTGCGTGTGGTCAAGCAGATCGACCAGCGCCTGGGCCATCACCCGGTCCCCATCCAGCTGGCGATCGGCAGCGAAGAGAACTTCATCGGCCAGATCGACCTGGTGAAGATGAAGGCCATCTACTGGAACGATGCCGACAACGGCACCAGCTACCGCGAAGAAGCTATCCCCGCCGAACTGCAGGCGCTGGCCGACGAATGGCGTGCGCACATGATCGAAGCGGCAGCCGAGGCAGATGACGAGCTGACCATGAAATTTCTCGATGGCGAAGAGCTAAGCATCGAGGAGATCAAGGCGGGGCTGCGCAAGCGCACCTTGAACAACGAAATCGTGCCGACCATCCTCGGCTCATCGTTCAAGAACAAGGGTGTACCGCTGATGCTCGACGCGGTAATCGACTACCTGCCTGCGCCGTCGGAAATTCCGGCAATCAAGGGCACCGACCCGGATGATGAGGAAAAGCATCTGGAGCGCCACGCCGATGACAAAGAGCCGTTCTCGGCCCTTGCTTTCAAGATCGCCACCGACCCTTTCGTCGGCACCCTCACCTTCGCCCGGGTCTATTCCGGCGTGCTCAGTTCCGGCAACGCGGTACTCAACTCGGTCAAGGGCAAGAAGGAACGCATCGGCCGCATGGTGCAGATGCACGCCAACCAACGCGCGGAGATCAAGGACGTGTGCGCCGGCGACATCGCCGCGTTGATCGGCATGAAAGACGTGACCACCGGCGACACCCTGTGCGACATGGACAAGCCGATCATCCTCGAACGCATGGACTTCCCCGACCCGGTAATTTCCGTGGCAGTGGAGCCAAAGACCAAAGCCGACCAGGAGAAAATGGGCATCGCCTTGGGCAAGCTGGCCCAGGAAGACCCGTCATTCCGGGTACGCACCGATGAAGAGACCGGGCAGACCATCATCTCCGGCATGGGCGAGCTGCACCTGGACATTATCGTCGACCGCATGCGCCGCGAGTTCAACGTCGAGGCCAATATCGGCAAGCCACAGGTGGCGTACCGCGAAAAAATCCGCAACACCTGCGAAATCGAAGGCCGCTTCGTCCGCCAGTCCGGCGGGCGTGGCCAGTACGGCCATTGCTGGATCCGTTTTGCCCCCGGCGACGAAGGGAAGGAAGGCCTGGAGTTCATCAACGAGATTGTCGGCGGCGTGGTACCGCGCGAGTACATCCCGGCGATCCAGAAGGGTATCGAAGAGCAAATGAAGAACGGCGTGCTCGCCGGCTACCCGCTGATCAACCTGAAGGCGGCGGTGTTCGACGGCTCATACCACGATGTCGACTCCAACGAAATGGCCTACAAGATCGCCGCTTCGATGGCCACCAAGCAGTTGTCGCAGAAAGGCGGTGCGGTGCTGCTGGAGCCGGTGATGAAGGTGGAAGTGGTGACGCCTGAGGAGTACCAGGGCGATATCCTCGGCGACCTGAGCCGGCGCCGCGGCATGATCCAGGACGGTGACGAAACACCGGCTGGCAAGGTGATCCGCGCCGAGGTGCCGTTGGGCGAGATGTTCGGCTACGCCACCTCGATGCGCTCGATGACCCAGGGCCGGGCCAGTTTCTCGATGGAGTTCACCCGCTACGCCGAGGCGCCGGCTAGCATTGCCGATAGCATCGTCAAGAAGAACCGCGGCGAGTAAATCATCCGCCTATAATGGCCTCTTCGCGGGCACGCCCGCTCCCACAGGGGTTATGCGCCCCTTGTAGGAGCGGCTTCAGCCGCGAAGAGGCCAGCACAGGCAACAACTATGCTCAGTGCTGCTCCCCAGCCCGCTTCAACAGTTTCCTGCACCGCTCCGACAAATGCACAACGCGCAACTGCTTGCCCGCCTTGGTATAGCGCTCGCGCAAGGTCCTCAACGCTGCAATCGCCGAATAATCGACAAAGCTCAGATGCTGGCAATCCAGCGTAACTTTGGCCGGGTCATTGGCCGGGTCGAACTGATTGAGGAACGGCGTAGTCGAGGCAAAGAACAGCGTGCCATGCACCTGATAATGCTTGCTCCCCTCCTCGTCCACATGGCTATCGGCATACAGCTCACGCGCATGCTGCCAGGCAAAGTTCACCGCTGCGATGACGATACCAAACAGCACGGCGGTGGCCAGGTCGGTAAACACCGTCACCACGGTCACCGCTATGATCGCCAACACATCATTCGCCGGCACCTTGTGCAGCACCCGCAACGACGCCCAGGCGAAGGTCTGCTGGGCCACCACGAACATCACCCCGACCAGCGCCGCCAGCGGAATACGCTCGATCAGTGGTGAAAGGAACAACACGAACAGCAAGATCATCACCCCGGCCACAACCCCCGACAACCGGCCTCGGCCGTTGGAACTGAGGTTGATCACCGTCTGCCCGATCATCGCGCAACCACCCATGCCGCCGCACAGGCCGGAAACCATGTTCGCCGCACCCAGTGCCACGCACTCGCGGTCCGGGTAGCCACGGCTTTCGGTGATTTCATCGGTCAGGTTCAGCGTCAGCAGGGTTTCCAGCAGGCCGACCATGGCCATCAGCACCGCGTACGGGGCGATGATCTTCAGGGTTTCCAGGTTCCATGGCACATCCGGCAGCGCCAGCCCCGGCAAGCCGCCAGCGATGTGCGCCATGTCACCCAGGGTGCGGGTGGGCAGGCCGAGCAGGTACACCAGCAGGCCAACGCCGAGAATTGCCACCAGTGCCGGCGGTACCGCACGGGTCAGTTTCGGCAGCACGTAAACCACCGCCATGGTCAGCGCCACCAGGCCTATCATCAGGTACAGCGGCGCGCCGCTCAGCCAGTGTTCACCGTCCTTGAAATGCTCCAGCTGGGCCATGGCAATGACGATGGCCAGGCCGTTGACGAAACCAAGCATCACCGGGTACGGGACCAGGCGCACCAGCTTGCCCAGGCGCAGCAGGCCGAACAGGATCATCACCACCCCGCCCAACAGCACCGTGGCCAGCAGGTATTGCACGCCGTGCTGCACTACCAACGCGACGATCACCACCGCCATCGAGCCAGCAGCACCGGAGATCATCCCCGGCCGGCCGCCAAACAGTGCCGTCAGGGTACAGATGATGAACGCGCCATACAGGCCCATCAGCGGGTTGAGGTGGGCCACCAAGGCAAAGGCGATGCACTCGGGCACCAGGGCAAACGAGGTGGTCAGGCCGGCGAGCAGGTCGGCGCGTAGACGGGCGGGTTTCATGGGCATCCTGTAATTGGCCAGACAACAGCCTGGGGCACCGCTATGGCATATAGAGCGGGCAAAAATCGAAGGCGGGATGTTACGGAATTTGTCTGACAGCAGCCACCGCGCAATGCAGCCCAAGGCTTCACAGGCTGCCTGGCAGGGCCTGTGGAGTGCGATTATCTGCAATTATCTGGCTGACTATAATTTATAGTTTCCGGGATAAAGCCAGGATAAAAGGCAGCTTTTGATGTGCATCGAGCACAGGCAGGACGCCTTTGCCATCATGGCAACCCCACCTGCGGAGATCATGGACATGCCGCTACGCCCCCTGTTCGCTGCCCTGCTGCTGGCCGCCAGCCTCACCGCACAGGCCGCCACCGAGGTGCTGCCGCTGCAGCACCGCAGCAGCGCCGAACTGCTGCCTGCCGTGCAGGCATTCATCGCTAACGACGGCACGGTCAGCGCCTTCGAGAACAAGCTGATCGTCAACGCCAGCCCCGAGCGCATCGACGACCTGCGCGCCTTGCTGCAACAGCTGGATACCGCCCCCAAGCGCCTGCTGATCAGCGTCGACAACAACGACAGCAACTTCCAGGACAACCACGGCAATGCACATGTCATTCACTACGGCACCAGCAACCGCGACGGCGGCATGCAGCAGGTTCAGGCCAGCGAAGGCCAGCCAGCACTCATCCAGGTTGGCCAGAGCATCCCGGTTACCAGCACCAGCACCGACGGCTACGGGCGCATCCAGAGCAATACCGAATACCGCAACGTGACCCAGGGTTTCTACGTAACACCAACCCTGAGCGGCGACACGGTTCGTCTGCAAATAAGCACCAATAATGACCGCATCAGCCAGGAACGTGCAGATGTAGTAAAAGTGCAAAGCACCGACACAACGGTCACTGGCAGGCTCGGTGAGTGGATCACCCTGGCGGGCTACAACCAGCAGAGCCAAGCCGACCGCAGTACGTCAAGCCGCACTTACAGCACTCAGCGCGGTGAAAACATGACTTTGCGTGTCAAAGTCGACCTTCTCGACTGAACCCACGCATTTCAAGGCCTCGACCAAAGGCCTTGAAACTGACCGCCAAGTCGCATTAGACCAAAGATGTAGTAAGTGAAAAATTCCACTACAAAACATTTGACAGGGTCTTTTTCCCAAGGGCATGATGGCCTCGCTCCCGCTAATCAGGGGCCCTGGCAAGGGCCTTCGAGGTGCGCTCCTCCCACCCCTGGAGGCACCTCGTGTCTATACGGCCCACAAGGCGGTTCGACGGGATTGCGACTGCAACGAAGAAGTTGTCCCGAGGGACGGAAGCGCATCACCGCAGTACTGGCAATCGCGTAGCACCGCAGCAAGGCAACCACGAGCCGACCTGCCGGAGCACACCTTCGCCTGGCCTGCCACACTCTTCCCCTTCGAGCCTTCGCGTTCGCCGCCGCACTCCCCCGAACAGGACAGCCGCCAGGCGCCTGATCTGCACCGAGCATCAGCACAATTAACCCAAGATCGATGCGACGAGGTTTATTTCCATGGCACTGACACGCGAACAGCAAATTGCAGCCCTCGAGAAAGACTGGGCCGAGAACCCGCGCTGGAAAGGCGTGACCCGTACCTACACCGCCGCTGATGTCGTTCGCCTGCGTGGCTCCCTGCAACCGGAGCACACCCTGGCCCGCCTGGGTGCAGAAAAACTGTGGAAGCTGGTCACCCAAGGTGCCCACCCGTCCTTCCGCCCAGAAAAAGATTTCGTCAACTGCATGGGCGCCCTGACCGGTGGCCAGGCAGTGCAGCAAGTTAAAGCAGGCATCCAGGCCATCTACCTGTCCGGCTGGCAGGTTGCCGCCGACAACAACTCGGCCGAGTCGATGTACCCTGACCAGTCGCTGTACCCGGTCGACTCGGTACCGACCGTGGTCAAGCGCATCAACAACTCGTTCCGCCGCGCCGACCAGATCCAGTGGAAAGCCGGCAAGAACCCGGGCGACGAAGGCTACATCGACTACTTCGCGCCGATCGTGGCTGACGCCGAAGCCGGTTTCGGCGGCGTACTAAACGCCTACGAGCTGATGAAGAACATGATCGAAGCAGGCGCCGCCGGCGTGCACTTCGAAGACCAGCTGGCCTCGGTGAAAAAATGCGGCCACATGGGTGGCAAGGTGCTGGTACCGACCCAGGAAGCCGTACAGAAGCTGGTGGCCGCGCGCCTGGCTGCTGACGTATCGGGCGTACCGACCATCATCCTGGCCCGTACCGACGCCAACGCCGCTGACCTGCTGACCAGCGACTGCGACCCGTACGACCAGCCGTTCGTGATTGGCGAGCGCACCCGTGAAGGCTTCTACAAGGTACGTGCCGGCCTCGACCAGGCGATCTCCCGTGGCCTGGCCTACGCGCCGTACGCCGACCTGATCTGGTGTGAAACCGCCAAGCCGGACCTGGACGAAGCCCGTCGCTTCGCCGAAGCGATCAAGAAGGAGTACCCGGACCAGATCCTGTCGTACAACTGCTCGCCGTCCTTCAACTGGAAGAAGAACCTGGACGACGCCACCATCGCCAAGTTCCAGCGCGAACTGTCGGCCATGGGCTACAAGCACCAGTTCATCACCCTGGCCGGCATCCACAACATGTGGCACGGCATGTTCAACCTGGCGCACGACTACGCCCGCAACGACATGACCGCCTACGTGAAGCTGCAGGAGCAGGAATTCGCTGACGCCAGCAAGGGCTACACCTTCGTGGCGCACCAGCAGGAAGTGGGCACTGGCTACTTCGACGACATGACCACTGTGATTCAGGGTGGGGCTTCGTCGGTGACTGCACTGACCGGTTCGACCGAGGAAGAGCAGTTCCACTGATAGTGGGTTGCTGTTGAATAAAGGCCCGGGGCTTATGAAAGCCCTGGGCCTTTGTTTTGTCTGCATCTGATTTATCAGGATTACACCGAACCTGTAGGAGCGGCCTCGTGTCGCGAAAGGGCTGCGCAGCAGCCCCAGGATTTCGGCGCGAATGCACAAATTGCTGGGGCTGCTGCGCAGCCCTTTCGCGACGCAAGGCCGCTCCTACAAATGTGTGTATGGCCGGTGATGGTCAGTTCGCGGCCCCCTGAAATATCTCGACTGCCTGGGCGGGCCTATTCGCGGGGGCGCCCGCTCCCACAGGCACTGTGCAAGCCTTGACGCCTGTGGCGATCCAGTGGGAGCGGGCATGCCCGCGAAAGGGCCGGAACAGGCCACAGCAAAACCCAGGATCAGGTCTATGCTTGAGGCAGCCCAGCAGCAAGGACCGCCCATGCCTCGTCCAAGCCACCTGATGATTCTCGCCCTGGCCGCCGCTGCCCTCTATATATATGCACTGGCCAACGGCAACACCCTGCTCGCCCTGTTGGCCAAACCCATCCCGGTGCTGGCCCTGATCGCCTGGCTGCGCAGCGCCCCCGCATCGCCCTATCGCAAGTGGATCTCGCTCGGTCTGGCATTCTCGGTACTTGGCGACATCCTGCTGGCCATCCCCGCCGACCTGTTCGTGTTCGGCCTGGTCGCATTCCTCTTTGCTCACCTGGCCTACCTGCGCGCCTACTGCGGCCAAACCCTTCGCCCTGCCCTGCCCGCGTTGGCGTTCAGCGCCCTCACTGGCATCACCCTGTTCAGCGTACTCGCCAGCCACGGCCTCGGCCCGCTGCTGATCCCGGTCGCGTTCTACGCCCTGGCCATCAGCGCCATGCTCTGGCGCGCCCTGGCCTGTGGTGGCCTGGCCGCGCTCGGTGCCGGCCTGTTCGTATTCTCCGACAGCCTGATCGGCATTGACCGCTTCGTCAGCCCGTTTGCCGCCGCACCGTACCTGATCATCCTCGCTTACTGGCTCGGCCAATGGGCGATCGCTTCATCAGTCGGTCATCGCTCAACCGATAAAGTATTGACCCAGAGCGGTGCAAACGGCGCTGGAAGCTGCTAGAACACGAGCCTTTCGCATTTGCAAGTAGGGGGAATCGGCTGATGAACTTTACAAGGCGCAGAACAGCCAAATTACATGGCATCAGCTCAAATGATATTAATTATCATTACGAAACTTGTAATTCGTTACCAGTCGCAAGAAACATAATTAACAAAAGCGCACGCAATGCCCGAATCTCAAGGCTTTCAGCCAGTTACAAACGGCTTTTGTACTTAATCCTACGAATAAATTTGCTACAGAAATTTTACTTGCACCGGGTTTACCCATAAAATCAGCGCGATTGATTCAGCTGCGACATTTGGTCACTGCATGTGCGACACCAAGTCGCCGCTCTACACTTATTTCAGACTGCAGAGCTGGGTCTCTGTATAAGGATCTCTAGCATGTCCGATTCGGCAGGACTCATCGCCCACAACTGGGGCTTTGCCATCTTCCTCCTGGGTGTCGTCGGCCTGTGCGCCTTCATGCTGGGCCTGTCCAGCCTGCTTGGTAGCAAGGCCTGGGGCCGCGCCAAGAACGAACCCTTCGAATCCGGCATGCTGCCCGTCGGCAGCGCCCGCCTGCGCCTGTCCGCCAAATTCTATCTGGTCGCGATGCTGTTCGTGATCTTCGATATCGAAGCCCTCTTTCTCTTTGCATGGTCTGTGTCCGTCCGCGAAAGCGGCTGGACCGGATTCGTCGAAGCACTCGTTTTCATAGCAATTCTGTTGGCTGGTCTTGTCTACCTATGGCGCGTCGGGGCACTTGATTGGGCTCCCGAAGGTCGCCGCAAGCGGCAAGCGAAGCTGAAACAATGAGGCTTTGGCATGCAATACAATCTCACCAGAATCGATCCGGATGCGCCCAACGAGCAGTACCCGGTCGGTGAACGGGAAACCGTTACCGATCAACTGCTAGAGGACCAGGTCCACAAGAACATCTTCATGGGCAAGCTTGAAGATGTTCTGCGTGGCGCGGTCAACTGGGGTCGCAAGAACTCCCTCTGGCCGTACAACTTCGGCCTGTCCTGCTGCTACGTGGAAATGACCACGGCCTTCACGGCACCCCACGACATCGCCCGCTTCGGCGCCGAAGTCATCCGGGCCTCGCCGCGTCAGGCCGACTTCATGGTCATTGCCGGTACCTGCTTCGTGAAGATGGCGCCGATCATCCAGCGCCTGTACGAGCAGATGCTCGAACCCAAGTGGGTCATCTCCATGGGTTCGTGCGCCAACTCCGGCGGCATGTACGACATCTACTCGGTCGTTCAGGGGGTCGACAAGTTCCTCCCCGTGGACGTCTATGTGCCTGGCTGCCCGCCACGCCCTGAGGCTTTCCTGCAAGGCTTGATGCTGCTGCAGGAGTCGATCGGCCAAGAACGACGCCCGCTTTCCTGGGTTGTTGGTGATCAAGGTATTTACCGTGCCGAGATGCCAGCCCAGAAAGACCTGCGTCGTGAGCAGCGCATTGCCGTAACCAACCTGCGCAGCCCCGACGAAGTCTGATCCAGCGACCTGCCGCCCGCTCCCCAAGGAGCCGGCGGCCTGGCTTCATTCTTAACGTTGACCCAAAGCGACCGAGACCATGACAGCGGACAACGCTATTTTCATTCCGCCCTACAAGGCTGACGACCAGGATGTGGTCGTCGAACTGCACAACCGTTTTGGCGCCGAAGCATTCGTCGCCCAGGAAACCCGCACCGGCATGCCCGTGCTGTGGGTCAAGCGCGCCCAGCTCAAAGAGGTGCTCAGCTTCCTGCGCGGCGTGGCCAAGCCATACAGCATGCTGTACGACCTGCACGGCGTCGACGAACGCCTGCGCACCCAGCGCCGCGGCCTGCCTGCTGCCGACTTCAGCGTGTTCTACCACCTGCTGTCGGTGGAGCGTAACAGCGACGTGATGATCAAGGTGTCGCTCAGCGAAGGCGACCTGAACCTGCCGACCGTGACCGGTATCTGGCCTAACGCCAACTGGTACGAGCGCGAAGTCTGGGACATGTTCGGCATCGACTTCGCCGGCCACCCGCACCTCAGCCGCATCATGATGCCGCCCACCTGGGAAGGCCACCCGCTGCGCAAGGACTACCCTGCCCGCGCCACCGAATTCGACCCCTACAGCCTGACCCTGGCCAAGCAACAGCTTGAAGAGGAATCGGCACGCTTCAACCCGGAAGCCTGGGGCATGAAGCGTCAGGGCGCCAACGAGGACTACATGTTCCTCAACCTCGGCCCCAACCACCCTTCGGCGCACGGTGCGTTCCGTATCGTCCTGCAGCTGGACGGTGAAGAGATCGTCGACTGCGTACCGGACATCGGCTACCACCACCGTGGCGCCGAGAAAATGGCCGAGCGCCAGTCGTGGCACAGCTTCATCCCCTACACCGACCGTATCGACTACCTCGGCGGGGTGATGAACAACCTGCCGTACGTGCTCGCAGTCGAGAAGCTGGCCGGCATCCAGGTGCCGCAGAAGGTCGACGTGATTCGCATCATGCTGGCCGAGTTCTTCCGTATCACCAGCCACCTGCTGTTCCTGGGTACCTACATCCAGGACGTCGGCGCCATGACCCCGGTGTTCTTCACCTTCACCGACCGCCAGCGCGCCTACACCGTGATCGAAGCGATCACCGGTTTCCGCCTGCACCCGGCCTGGTACCGCATCGGTGGCGTTGCCCACGACCTGCCACGCGGCTGGGACAAGCTGGTCAAGGACTTCGTCGAATGGCTGCCAAAGCGCCTCGACGAATACACCAAGGCTGCCCTGCAGAACAGCATCCTCAAGGGCCGTACCATTGGCGTTGCCGCATACAACACCAAGGAAGCCCTGGCCTGGGGTACCACCGGTGCCGGCCTGCGCTCCACCGGTTGCGACTTCGACCTGCGTAAAGCCCGCCCTTACTCCGGCTACGAGAACTTCGAGTTCGAAGTACCGCTGGCCCACAACGGCGATGCCTACGATCGCTGCATGGTCCGTGTCGAGGAGATGCGCCAGAGTATCCGCATCATCGACCAGTGCCTGCGCAACATGCCGGAAGGCCCGTACAAGGCGGATCACCCGCTGACTACGCCGCCGCCGAAAGAGCGCACCCTGCAGCACATCGAGACCCTGATCACGCACTTCCTGCAAGTCTCGTGGGGCCCGGTCATGCCGGCCAACGAGTCGTTCCAGATGATCGAGGCGACCAAGGGCATCAACAGTTACTACCTGACGAGCGATGGCGGCACCATGAGCTACCGCACCCGGATCCGTACCCCGAGCTACCCGCACCTGCAGCAGATCCCTTCGGTGATCAAAGGCAGCATGGTCGCCGACCTCATTGCGTACCTGGGCAGTATCGACTTCGTTATGGCTGACGTGGACCGCTAAGCATGAACAGCACGCTTATCCAGACAGACCGTTTCGCCCTCAGCGAAACCGAGCGCTCGGCCATCGAGCACGAAATGCATCACTACGAGGACCCGCGCGCGGCGTCCATCGAAGCCCTGAAGATCGTCCAGAAGGAACGTGGCTGGGTGCCGGACGGCGCCATCCACGCCATCGGCGAAGTGCTGGGCATCCCGGCCAGCGACGTCGAGGGTGTTGCCACCTTCTACAGCCAGATCTTCCGTCAGCCGGTCGGCCGCCACATCATCCGCGTGTGCGACAGCATGGTCTGCTACATCGGCGGCCATGAGTCGGTGGTCAGCCAGATCCAGAGCGAGCTGGGCATCGGCCTGGGCCAAACCACTGCAGACGGGCGCTTCACCCTGCTGCCAGTGTGCTGCCTGGGCAACTGCGACAAGGCCCCGGCACTGATGATCGACGACGACACCTTTGGCGACGTACAGCCAGCTGGCGTTTCCAAACTGCTGGAGGGTTACGTATGACCATTACTTCCTTCGGCCCGGCCAACCGCATCGCGCGCACGGCCGAAACCCACCCGCTGACCTGGCGCCTGCGTGACGACGGCGAGCCGGTATGGCTGGCCGAGTACGAATCGAAGAACGGCTACGCCGCTGCCCGCAAGGCACTGGCGCAGATGTCGCAGGACGATATCGTGCAGGCGGTCAAGGACTCCGGCCTCAAGGGCCGGGGTGGCGCAGGCTTCCCCACTGGCGTGAAGTGGGGCCTGATGCCCAAAGACGAATCCATGAACATCCGCTACCTGCTGTGCAACGCGGACGAAATGGAGCCGAACACCTGGAAGGACCGCATGCTGATGGAGCAACAGCCCCATCTGCTGGTCGAGGGCATGCTGATCAGCGCCCGCGCCCTGAAGGCCTACCGTGGCTACATCTTCCTGCGTGGCGAATACACCACCGCAGCGAAAAACCTCAACCGCGCCATCGATGAAGCCAAGGCCGCCGGCCTGCTGGGCAAGAACATCCTCGGCAGCGGCTTTGATTTCGAGCTGTTCGTGCACACCGGTGCCGGCCGCTACATCTGCGGTGAAGAAACAGCACTGATCAACTCGCTGGAAGGCCGCCGCGCCAACCCGCGCTCCAAGCCGCCCTTCCCTGCTGCCGTTGGCGTGTGGGGCAAGCCGACTTGCGTGAACAACGTCGAAACCCTGTGCAACGTGCCGGCCATCGTCGCCAACGGCAACGACTGGTACAAGTCGCTGGCCCGCGAAGGCAGCGAAGACCACGGCACCAAGCTGATGGGCTTCTCCGGCAAGGTTAAAAACCCAGGCCTGTGGGAACTGCCGTTCGGCGTTACCGCCCGCGAGTTGTTCGAAGACTACGCCGGTGGCATGCGCGACGGCTTCAAGCTCAAGTGCTGGCAGCCAGGCGGCGCCGGTACCGGCTTCCTGCTGCCCGAGCACCTCGACGCGCAGATGTACGCTGGCGGCATCGCCAAGGTCGGCACCCGTATGGGTACGGGCCTTGCCATGGCGGTCGACGACAGCATCAACATGGTTTCGCTGCTGCGCAACATGGAAGAGTTCTTCGCCCGCGAGTCGTGCGGCTGGTGCACCCCATGCCGTGACGGCCTGCCGTGGAGCGTGAAGATGCTGCGCGCACTGGAGAAAGGCCAGGGCCGCGCCGAAGACATCGAGACGCTGCTGGGGCTGGTCAACTTCCTCGGCCCAGGCCGTACCTTCTGTGCTCACGCACCGGGTGCCGTCGAGCCACTGGGCAGTGCCATCAAATACTTCCGCTCGGAGTTCGAGGCTGGTGTTGCGCCTGAAAGCGCTGGCACTTTGCGCCCGGACCTGGCGAAGCCGATCGTGGTCGGCGCATAACAAGATGATTAGGCGAGTGGTCCGTGCCACTCGCCAGCTTGCCGGCAGGCCCGAGCGATCGAGGCGTGTCGCAAGCTCACCGATTTCCATTAGCCACGCCCGCTCACGCGGGCCAACGAAGAACTTTGAACAATGGCCACTATCCACGTAGACGGCAAAGCGCTCGAAGTCAACGGTGCAGACAACCTGTTACAGGCGTGTCTGTCGCTCGGCCTCGACATCCCTTATTTCTGCTGGCACCCGGCGCTTGGTAGCGTTGGTGCCTGCCGGCAGTGCGCGGTCAAGCAGTACACCGACGAGAACGACACCCGTGGTCGTATCGTCATGTCCTGCATGACCCCTGCCTCCGACGGCACCTGGATCTCCATCGACGATGACGAGTCCAAGGCGTTCCGCGCCAGCGTCGTCGAATGGCTGATGACCAACCACCCACACGACTGCCCGGTGTGTGAGGAAGGCGGTCACTGCCACCTGCAGGACATGACGGTAATGACCGGCCACAACGAGCGCCGCTACCGTTTCACCAAGCGTACCCACCAGAACCAGGACCTCGGCCCGTTCATCGCCCATGAGATGAACCGCTGCATCGCCTGCTACCGCTGCGTGCGCTACTACAAGGACTACGCCGGTGGTACCGACCTGGGCGTGTACGGCGCCCACGACAACGTGTACTTCGGCCGCGTCGAAGACGGCGTGCTGGAAAGCGAATTTTCCGGCAACCTGACCGAGGTCTGCCCGACCGGCGTGTTCACCGACAAGACCCACTCCGAGCGCTACAACCGCAAGTGGGACATGCAATTCGCCCCGAGCATCTGCCACGGCTGCTCCAGCGGCTGCAACATCAGCCCGGGTGAGCGCTACGGCGAACTGCGCCGCATCGAAAACCGCTTCAACGGTTCGGTCAACCAGTACTTCCTGTGCGACCGCGGCCGCTTCGGCTATGGCTACGTCAACCGCAAGGACCGCCCACGCCAGCCACACCTGGCCGACGGCACCAAGCTGGGCCTGGACGCCGCCCTGGACAAGGCCGCCGACCTGCTGCGCGGCCGTACCATCGTCGGTATCGGCTCGCCACGCGCCAGCCTCGAAAGCAACTACGGCCTGCGTGAGCTGGTCGGTGCCGAGTACTTCTACTCGGGCATGGAAGCTGGCGAACTGGCCCGCGTGCGCCTGGCCCTGAACGTGCTGAACAACAGCCCGCTGCCAGTGCCAACCCTGCGCGACATCGAAGACCACGACGCCGTGTTCGTGCTCGGTGAAGACCTGACCCAGACCGCCGCCCGCGTCGCCCTGGCCGTGCGCCAGGCCACCAAGGGCAAGGCCGAGGCCATGGCCGAAGCGATGAAAGTGCAGCCATGGCTCGACGCCGCGGTGAAGAACATCGGCCAGCACGCGCTGTACCCGCTGTTCATCGCCTCGCTGGCTGAAACCAAGCTGGACGACGTCGCCGAAGAGTGCGTACACGCCGCCCCGGCCGACCTGGCCCGCATCGGTTTCGCCGTGGCCCACGCCATCGACCCAAGCGCCCCAGCCGTCGAAGGCCTGGACGCCGAAGCCAAGGCCCTGGCCCAGCGCATCGCCGACGCCCTGGTCGCCGCCAAGCGCCCACTGGTAGTTGCCGGCACCTCGCTGGCCGACCCGGCACTGATCGAAGCCGCCGCCAACATCGCCAAGGCCCTGAAGCTGCGCGAGAAAAACGGCTCGCTGAGCCTGGTGGTGCCTGAAGCCAACAGCATCGGCCTGGCCATGCTCGGTGGCGAGTCCGTCGATACCGCGCTGGACGCTGTCATCAGCGGCAAGGCTGATGCCATCGTGGTGCTGGAAAACGACCTGTACGCCCGCGTACCGGCCGCCAAGGTCGACGCAGCACTGGCTGCGGCCAAGGTGGTGATCGTTGCCGACCACTCGAAAACCCCGACTGTCGACCGCGCCCACCTGGTGCTGCCGGCCGCCTCGTTCGCCGAAGGCGACGGCACCCTGGTCAGCCAGGAAGGCCGTGCCCAGCGCTTCTTCCAAGTGTTCGACCCGCAGTACCTGGACAGCAGCATCCAGATCCACGAAGGCTGGCGCTGGATGCACGCCCTGCGTGCCACCCTGCTCAACAAGCCTGTCGACTGGACCCAGCTGGACCACGTTACCAGCGCCTGTGCCGAAGCCGCCCCGCAACTGGCCGGCATCGTCAACGCCGCACCAAGCGCCGCATTCCGCATCAAGGGCATGAAGCTGGCCCGTGAGCCGCTGCGCTACTCCGGCCGTACCGCCATGCGCGCCAACATCAGCGTGCACGAGCCGCGTACCCCGCAAGACAAGGACACCGCGTTCGCCTTCTCCATGGAAGGCTACTCGGGTTCGGCCGAACCGCGCCAGCAGGTGCCGTTCGCCTGGTCGCCGGGCTGGAACTCGCCGCAAGCCTGGAACAAGTTTCAGGATGAGGTCGGTGGCCACCTGCGTGCCGGTGACCCAGGCGTGCGCCTGATCGAATCGCAAGGCGACCGCCTGAACTGGTTCAACGCCATTCCGGGTGCCTTCAACCCGGCCCGTGGCACCTGGACTGCCGTACCGTTCTTCCACCTGTTCGGCAGCGAAGAAAGCTCCTCGCGCGCCGCCCCGGTGCAACAGCGCATCCCGGCTGCCTACGTGGCTTTGGCCAAGTCCGAAGCCGACCGCCTGGGTGTCAATGACGGTGCCCTGCTGAGCCTGAACGTCGCCGGTGTGGCCCTGCGCCTGCCGCTGCGTATCAATGAAGAGCTGGGCGCTGGCCTGGTCGCGCTGCCGAAAGGCCTGGCCGGCATTCCGCCTGCCATCTTCGGTGCATCCGTCGAAGGTCTGCAGGAGGCAGCACAATGAGCTGGTTCACCCCCGAAGTGATCGATGTGATCATCCAGGTCGTCAAGGCTATCGTGGTGCTGCTGGCCGTGGTGGTCTGCGGCGCCCTGCTCAGCTTCGTCGAGCGCCGCCTGCTGGGCTGGTGGCAGGACCGCTACGGTCCGAACCGTGTCGGCCCGTTCGGCATGTTCCAGATCGCCGCCGACATGCTGAAGATGTTCTTCAAGGAAGACTGGAACCCGCCCTTCGTCGACAAGATGATCTTCACCCTGGCGCCGGTCGTGGCCATGAGCGCCCTGCTGATCGGCTTCTCGATCATCCCGATCACACCGGGCTGGGGCGTTGCCGACCTGAACATCGGCCTGCTGTTCTTCTTCGCCATGGCCGGCCTGTCGGTTTATGCAGTGCTGTTCGCTGGCTGGTCGTCGAACAACAAGTACGCCCTGCTGGGCAGCTTGCGTGCTTCGGCACAGACCGTGTCGTACGAAGTGTTCCTGGGCCTGGCGCTGATGGGCGTGGTGGTGCAGGTGGGCTCGTTCAACATGCGCGACATCGTTGAGTACCAGGCGCAGAACCTGTGGTTCATCATTCCGCAGTTCTTCGGCTTCTGCACCTTCTTCATCGCTGGCGTCGCCGTGACTCACCGTCACCCGTTCGACCAGCCAGAAGCGGAACAGGAACTGGCTGACGGCTACCACATCGAGTATGCCGGCATGAAGTGGGGCATGTTCTTCGTCGGTGAGTACATCGGCATCATCCTCATCTCGGCGCTGCTGGTAACCCTGTTCTTCGGCGGCTGGCACGGCCCGTTCGGCATCCTGCCGCAACTGCCGTTCCTGTGGTTCGCACTGAAGACCGCGTTCTTCATCATGCTGTTCATCCTGCTGCGCGCCTCGATCCCGCGCCCGCGCTATGACCAGGTGATGGACTTCAGCTGGAAGTTCTGCCTGCCGCTGACCCTGATCAATTTGCTGGTGACCGCTGCGATCGTGCTTTACAACACGCCAGCCGTCGCGGCCCAGTGAGGATTTGACCCATGTTCAAGTATATCGGCGACATCGTTAAAGGCACCGGCACTCAGCTGCGCAGCCTGGCAATGGTGTTCTCCCACGGGTTCCGCAAGCGCGACACCCTGCAGTACCCCGAAGAGCCCGTGTACCTGCCGCCGCGCTACCGCGGCCGCATCGTCCTCACCCGCGACCCCGATGGCGAGGAGCGCTGCGTAGCGTGCAACCTCTGCGCGGTGGCCTGCCCGGTTGGCTGCATCTCGCTGCAGAAGGCCGAGACCGAGGACGGCCGCTGGTACCCGGAGTTCTTCCGCATCAACTTCTCGCGCTGCATCTTCTGCGGCCTGTGTGAAGAAGCGTGCCCGACCACCGCGATCCAGCTGACTCCGGATTTCGAAATGGCCGAGTTCAAGCGTCAGGACCTGGTGTACGAGAAAGAAGATCTGCTGATCTCCGGCCCCGGCAAGAACCCTGACTACAACTTCTACCGTGTTGCGGGTATGGCAATCGCTGGCAAGCCGAAGGGCTCTGCACAGAACGAAGCCGAGCCGATCAACGTGAAGAGCTTGCTCCCATAAGGACAGAAAGATGGAATTCGCTTTCTACTTCGCATCCGGGATCGCCGTGGTCTCCACCCTTCGGGTGGTGACCGGTACCAACCCCGTGCACGCCTTGCTTTACCTGATCATTTCGCTGATTTCCGTGGCCATGATCTTCTTCTCCCTGGGTGCGCCGTTCGCCGGTGCCCTGGAAGTGATCGCCTACGCCGGCGCCATCATGGTGCTGTTCGTGTTCGTGGTGATGATGCTCAACCTGGGGCCGGCTTCGGTCGCCCAGGAGAGGGGCTGGCTCAAGCCCGGTATCTGGGCCGGGCCGGTGATCCTCGGCGCCCTGCTGCTGCTGGAACTGCTGTACGTGCTGTTCGTCACCCCGAGTGGCGCCGGCATCAGCGGTACCACCGTGGGCCCGAAAGCAGTAGGTATCAGCCTGTTCGGCCCGTACCTGCTGGTGGTCGAACTGGCGTCGATGCTGCTGCTGGCTGCAGCCGTCACCGCCTTCCACCTGGGCCGCAACGAGGCGAAGGAGTAAATCATGGGTGCTATCCCTCTCGAGCATGGTCTGGCAGTCGCCGGCATCCTGTTCTGCTTAGGTCTGGTTGGCCTGATGGTCCGCCGCAACATCCTCTTCGTGCTCATGAGCCTGGAAGTCATGATGAACGCCTCTGCCCTGGCGTTCGTCGTCGCCGGTGCCCGTTGGGTCCAGCCCGACGGCCAGGTGATGTTCATTCTGGTGATCAGCCTGGCAGCCGCCGAGGCCAGTATTGGCTTGGCCATCCTGCTGCAGCTGTATCGCCGCTTCCACACTCTCGACATCGATGCTGCCAGTGAGATGCGCGGATGAACCTTATCTTCCTGACTTTCGTCTTCCCCCTCGTCGGCTTCCTGCTGCTGTCGTTCTCGCGTGGGCGGTTCTCGGAGAACCTGTCCGCCCTGATCGGCGTCGGCTCGGTTGGCCTCTCGGCCGCCGTGGCCGCCTACGTCATCTGGCAGTTCAACGTCGCCCCGCCTGAGGGCGGCGCGTACAGCCAGCTGCTGTGGCAGTGGATGTCGGTGGACGGCTTTGCGCCGAACTTCACCCTGTATGTCGACGGCCTGTCCGTCACCATGCTCGGCGTGGTGACCGGTGTCGGCTTCCTGATCCACCTGTTCGCCTCCTGGTACATGCGTGGCGAAGCCGGCTACTCGCGCTTCTTCTCGTACACCAACCTGTTCATCGCCAGCATGCTGTTCCTGGTGCTGGGCGATAACCTGCTGTTCATCTACTTCGGCTGGGAAGGCGTGGGCCTGTGCTCGTACCTGTTGATCGGTTTCTACTACAGCAACCGCAACAACGGTAACGCGGCACTCAAGGCGTTCATCGTCACCCGTATCGGCGACGTGTTCATGGCCATCGGCCTGTTCATCCTGTTCGCCCAACTGGGTACCCTGAACGTCCAGGAACTGCTGGTGCTGGCACCGCAGAAGTTCCAGGCTGGCGACACCTGGATGGTGCTGGCAACGCTGATGCTGCTGGGTGGTGCGGTCGGTAAATCGGCCCAGCTGCCACTGCAGACCTGGCTGGCCGACGCGATGGCGGGCCCAACCCCGGTTTCGGCACTGATCCACGCCGCTACCATGGTGACCGCGGGCGTGTACCTGATCGCCCGTACCAACGGCCTGTTCCTGCTGGCGCCGGACATCCTGCACCTGGTGGGTGTAGTCGGTGGCGTGACCCTGGTACTGGCCGGCTTCGCGGCACTGGTACAAACCGACATCAAGCGCATCCTCGCCTACTCGACCATGAGCCAGATCGGCTACATGTTCCTGGCCCTGGGCGTTGGCGCCTGGGACGCGGCGATCTTCCACCTGATGACCCACGCCTTCTTCAAGGCCCTGCTGTTCCTTGCCTCCGGTGCGGTGATCGTTGCCTGCCACCACGAGCAGGACATCTTCAAGATGGGCGGCCTGTGGAAGAAACTGCCGCTGGCCTACGCCAGCTTCGTGGTCGGTGGCGCTGCCCTGGCCGCACTGCCGATCGTGACCGTTGGCTTCTACTCCAAGGACGAGATCCTCTGGGAAGCCTTCGCCAGCGGTAATACCGGCCTGCTGTACGCTGGCCTGGTCGGTGCGTTCATGACCTCGCTGTACACCTTCCGCCTGATCTTCATCGCCTTCCACGGCGAAGCCAAGACCGAAGCCCACGCTGGCCACGGCATCAGCCACTGGCTGCCGCTGGGCGTGCTGATCGTGCTGTCGACCTTCGTCGGCGCCTGGATCACCCCGCCACTGGCAGGTGTGTTGCCGGAAAGCGCCGGCCACGCCGGTGGTGAAGCCAAGCACGCGCTGGAAATCACCTCGGGCGCCATTGCCATCGCCGGTATCCTGCTGTCGGCCCTGCTGTTCCTGGGCAAGCGCCGCTTCGTCAGCGCCGTGGCCAACAGCGGCATCGGTCGCGTGCTGTCGGCCTGGTGGTTCGCCGCCTGGGGCTTCGACTGGATCTACGACAAGCTGTTCGTCAAACCTTACCTGCTGATCAGCCACATCCTGCGCAAGGATCCGGTTGACCGCAGCATCGGCCTTATCCCTCGCCTGGCTCGCGGCGGCCACGTCGCCATGAGCAAGACCGAGACCGGTCAGCTGCGCTGGTACACCGCTTCGATCGCCGTTGGCGCAGTGCTGGTACTCGGCGCTGTGGTAGTGGCTGCGGTATGACCATGAACTTTGCGAACCTTGCGACCCTGCAAAAGGAAACGAACCCGTCATGATTTTGCCTTGGCTGATCCTGATCCCCTTCATCGGCGGCTTCCTGTGCTGGCTGGGTGAGCGCTTCGGCGCCACCCTGCCGCGCTGGATTGCGCTGCTGACCATGTCCCTGCTGCTCGGCATCGGCCTGTGGCTGTGGGGTACCGGCGACTACACCCTCGCGCCTGCTCCAGGCGCCGAACCTGCCTGGGCACTCGAATACAAAGTCGAGTGGATCAAGCGCTTCGGCATCAGCATCCACCTGGCCCTCGACGGCCTGTCGCTGCTGATGATCCTGCTCACCGGCCTGCTCGGTGTGCTGTCGGTACTGTGCTCCTGGAAAGAGATCCAGCGCCACGTCGGCTTCTTCCACCTCAACCTGATGTGGATCCTCGGCGGCGTGGTCGGTGTGTTCCTGGCCCTGGACCTGTTCCTGTTCTTCTTCTTCTGGGAAATGATGCTGGTGCCGATGTACTTCCTCATCGCGCTCTGGGGTCACAGCTCGTCAGACGGCAAGAAGACCCGGATCTACGCGGCGACCAAGTTCTTCATCTTCACCCAGGCCAGCGGCCTGATCATGCTGGTGGCGATCCTGGGCCTGGTGCTGGTCAACTACAACACCACTGGCGTGCTCACCTTCAACTACAGCGACCTGCTCAAGGCCGAGCTGCCAGCTGGCGTCGAGTACGTGCTGATGCTGGGCTTCTTCATCGCCTTCGCGGTGAAGCTGCCGGTGGTGCCGTTCCACTCCTGGCTGCCTGATGCTCACGCCCAGGCACCGACCGCAGGCTCCGTGGACCTGGCCGGTATCTTGCTGAAGACCGCGGCCTACGGCCTGCTGCGCTTCGCCTTGCCGCTGTTCCCGAACGCCTCGGCAGAGTTCGCGCCAATTGCCATGACCCTGGGCCTGATCGGTATCTTCTACGGTGCCTTCCTGGCCTTCGCACAAACCGACATCAAGCGCCTGGTCGCCTTCTCCAGCGTCTCGCACATGGGCTTTGTGCTGATCGGTATCTATTCCGGCAGCCAGCAGGCCCTGCAAGGCGCGGTAATCCAGATGCTGGCCCACGGCCTGTCGGCTGCCGCGCTGTTCATCCTGGCCGGCCAGCTGTACGAGCGCCTGCACACCCGTGACATGCGTCAGATGGGTGGCCTGTGGCACCGCATCGCCTACCTGCCGGCCATCAGCCTGTTCTTTGCTGCCGCTTCGCTCGGCCTGCCAGGTACCGGCAACTTCGTCGGCGAGTTCCTGATCCTGATCGGCAGCTTCGCTCATGTGCCGTGGATCACCGTCATCGCCACCACTGGCCTGGTGTTCGGTTCGGTCTACTCGCTGATCATGATCCACCGCGCCTACTTCGGCCCGGCCAAGACCGACACCGTGCTGGCCGGCATGGACGGTCGCGAGCTGATCATGGTGCTGGGTCTGGCGGTACTGCTGATCCTGCTGGGCGTGTATCCGCAGCCGTTCCTCGACACCTCTGCCGCCACCATGAGTGGTGTGCAGCAGTGGCTCGGTTCCGCTTTCACTCAACTCGCTTCGGCCCGGTAAGAGCGCTATGGAATTCACCACTCAACACTTCATCGCATTGGCGCCGATGCTGATCACCACCATCACCACGGTGGTGGTGATGCTGGCGATCGCCTGGAAGCGCAACCACTCGCAAACCTTCCTGCTGTCCACCGTGGGCCTGAACCTGGCCCTGTTGTCGATCCTGCCGGCGCTGAAGGTAGCGCCGCTGGCGGTTACCCCGCTGATCACCATCGACAAGTTCGCCTGCCTGTACATGGCGATCATCCTGGTGGCAACACTGGCCTGCGTTACCCTGGCCCACGCCTACCTCGGCGAAGGCTCCAAGGGCTTCCCGGGCAACCGTGAAGAACTGTACCTGCTGCTGCTGATGTCGGCCCTCGGTGGCCTGGTGCTGGTCAGCGCCAACCACCTGGCCGGCCTGTTCATCGGCCTGGAGCTGCTGTCGGTACCGGTTTACGGCCTGGTGGCATATGCCTTCTTCAACAAGCGCTCGCTGGAAGCCGGCATCAAGTACATGGTGCTGTCGGCCGCAGGCTCGGCCTTCCTGCTGTTCGGCATGGCCCTGCTGTACGCTGACGCTGGCAGCCTGAGCTTCGACCAGATCGGCAAGGCCCTGGCCGCGACCAGCATGCCAAGCCTGGTGGCCCAGCTGGGCCTGGGCATGATGCTGGTTGGCCTGGCCTTCAAGCTGTCGCTGGTACCGTTCCACCTGTGGACCCCAGACGTGTACGAAGGAGCCCCGGCACCGGTTGCCGCATTCCTGGCTACCGCCAGCAAGGTGGCAGTGTTCGCCGTGGTTGTACGCCTGTTCATGCTCTCCCCTGCTGCCAGCAGCGGCGTGCTGAGCACCGTACTGGCCGTGATCGCAGTGGCCTCGATCCTGATCGGCAACCTGCTGGCACTGACCCAGAGCAACCTCAAGCGCCTGCTGGGTTACTCGTCCATCGCTCACTTCGGCTACCTGGTCATCGCCCTGGTCGCCAGCAAGGGCCTGGCCCTGGAAGCCATGGGTGTGTACCTGGTCACCTACGTGATCACCAGCCTCGGTGCCTTCGGTGTCATCACCCTGATGTCCTCGCCTTACGGCGGCCGTGACGCCGATGCACTGTACGAGTACCGCGGCCTGTTCTGGCGCCGTCCGTACCTGACCGCGGTACTGACCGTAATGATGCTGTCGCTGGCGGGCATCCCGCTGACCGCCGGCTTCATCGGCAAGTTCTACATCATCGCAACCGGTGTCGAATCGCACCTGTGGTGGCTGGTTGGTGCGCTGGTGATCGGTAGCGCCATCGGCGTGTACTACTACCTGCGCGTCATGGTCACCCTGTACCTGGTCGAGCCGAACCTGCGTCGCCACGACGCCCCGCTGAAGTGGGAACAGCGCACCGGCGGCGTCATGCTGCTGGCCATCGCCATTCTCGCCTTCGTGCTCGGCGTGTACCCGCAACCGTTGCTGGAAATGGTTCAGCAAGCGGGCCTGCAACTTATCGGTTGATCGCCTCGGCAAAACAAAACACCCCGCCTATGCGGGGTGTTTTTTTTTGCGCCAATTGCTGGCTCATTCACCAGGGCTACCCTGCCCTGCACCCGGCAGCGCTGCCTTGCGCAAATCACCATTGGCCGAAGGCAGGTAGACTTCCGGGTTGGGCATGCCGCTGGGGGAGAGTTCATGGGTCATTTCGAACTCGGCACGCACCGACCAGCCACACGCCTCGGTGGTGCATTGCAAATAAGCGATGCGCAGGAAAATATGACGCCCTTCGCTGGTGCGTATGCGCATCCGGCTGTGGCAGTGCGGGCAAACCAGCTTGTAAGTACTCACGGCAAGTACCTGCAAGCACTGTTCAGCTTCAACTTCTGTGAGAATGCTCGCCTGGCTGTGTCAGTATTAACTGCAAAGGTGGGACTATTCTTCAGCTTGATGTTTCTCATTGCAAAAATGCTCCGTAAAACGCAGGGCTGTATTCATAACGAGTAGTTTAAGCCCATGGATTATCATTAAACCAGTCATGGATATTTGTTATGAGTACTCACGTACTTGCTGCGGTGCTCACGCGCCTTAAGCTGCTGACCGGCGCCCAGTCCGATGCCGAGCTGTCCCGTGCGCTGTCGGTAAGCCCACAAACGCTGAGCAGCTGGAAGGTGCGCGACAGCATCCCTTACTCACTTTGCATAGATATCGCCCGTCAGCATGCGTGCTCGCTGGACTGGCTATTGCTGGGCCAGGCCGAGCACAACGCCACAAGCCAGGTTGAAACAAGCTGGGAGGGCGACATGCTTGAGCGGCTGCGTACGCTATCGCCCAGTGATCGTCAGGCCATCCTGCTGTTCATCAAGGACAAACAGCGTATCCAGCAATTGGAGCAGCAGTTGAGTGAGCTCGGTGGCTAGCCTCGACGGCGCCAGCGCTGGATGAGTTCACGCGGGTCCAGCGTATCCACCAGGACCATGACCTTGAGGCTGATGGGGATCACCACAACAGCAGCCACAAATGCCGCCATACCGCGGGTCAGCAGAGGCACCAATGACGAAACCAGTGGCTCGAACAAATGGCCCACACCCACGGTCACGAACACCAGCAGCAATTTCTTGCTCAGTGTCAGACGCCTGGCGGTATTGGTGATCAACCGGTCACGCGCCGCACTTACCAGCAGTGCCCCCAACAACGCGGCGAACAGCACATTGCCATCCACACCCAGCAACTCCATCACGGCCGGTGCCAGGTTGTCGAAAACAGATTGCTCAGGCATGGCTCAGCCCTCGTCGTGACCCCGGCAGGTAGGCGGTCGAACCCAGGCTATACATGACCGCCGCTTCGACATAACGGATGTAGCACACCCGCAAGGCGCGCCCATGGTCATGCCCGGCCACATCCTCGAGCCGTTTGTAGCCCCTCTCACGCAGTACCGCGCGCCAGCGGGCGAATTCCCGTGCTGCGTCGATTGCAGCGCAGCGGGCAGCCACTTCCAGCGCAGCGTCACTGACAGGCCGCTGCAAGTTCAGGCGTGCACGCAGCCTGCCCAGGTCCACCCGCGGCCAGAATGGGTCATGGCAATCGGCAAAGCGCGGCAGCCGAGGATCATTACTCATGCTTCACCCCCTCACTGCTCGGCCAGCATGCCATAGCGAATGGCCTTGATTACCGCAGCCACCCGGGTGGGCACATCGAATTTGCGCAGAATGTTGGACACGTGGAAGTTCACGGTCGATTCCTTGCACGCCAGGATCTGGCCGATCTCCCACGAACTCTTGCCGTAGGCACACCACAACAGCACCTGCTGTTCACGTGGCGTCAGGCGAACCGGGGCGTCCGCCGGGGGTTGCTGCGAGTGTCGAGCGTTGTCGGTCATGTTTCAACTCCACGGGTGATTGAGCGAGGCATTGCTGCCGGTCTGCAGTCACCTTACGAAGCACAGCCCGCTCGCCTCCATCGCCATGGCTTGTAAAGAAGTTTCGTACAAAACCGTCTGACGAAGGCTGCACTAAATTTGCCGACTTTCTTCGTGCTCCAAGCGGCATTTCGCTCGTCTCAACGCCGTTGTCCATTCGCCTTTCGCCTTTCGCCTGGAGTCGTACAATGCGTTGCGTTTTGCCCCTGTCATCCTGCCTTGGCCTGCTGGCTGCTTTTGGCGCCACCCAGCCCGCCCTGGCAGCATCTTCGGTCGAGTTGGGCCAGGTGCTGATCACCGATGAGGAGCAGAACGAGCTGACGGCAGCCAGCGAACGTCTGCGCGAAGTACCAGGCGCCAGCAACCTGGTGGACATGCAACGCGTGGGGCAAGGCCGGGTGGCCAGCAACCAGGACGTGCTGGCCTACCAGCCCGGGGTGTTCGCGCAATCGGCGGGCAACGACGGCATCAAGCTGTCGATCCGTGGCTCGGGCATCAACCGCGCGCCGGGTGCACACGGCTCCGGGGTATACACGATGTTCGACGGCCTGCCCCTGACCGGCCCGGGCGGTACGCCCTACGAGCTGTTCGAGCCGCTGTGGCTGAGCCGCGCCGAAGTGCTGCGTGGCGCGAATGGCTTCGATCAGGGCGCGCTGGCACTGGGTGGGGCAATCAATTACGTCACCCATACCGGCTACGATGCCGCCCCCCTGCAGGTGCGCTACGAAGTCGGCAGCCGCGGCTACCAGCACCGGCACATCAGCTCGGGCCAGGTACTGGGCAACCTCGACTACTACCTGGCCCTGACCGATTCGGAATACGACGGCTACCAGGATCACAGCAGCGGCAGCGCCAAAGGCATTGCCGCCAACGTTGGCTACCGCTTCAACCCAAACCTGGAAACCCGCTTCTACCTGCGCTACCGGGAAACCGAGAACGAGCTGGCCGGGCGCCTGACCAAAGACCAGATCAAGCACCACCCACGCGCAGCCAACCCGGCCTACCTGGCCCGCGACGACAGCCGCCCACAGCCAGGCAGCACCTGGGTCGGCAACAAGACCACCTTCTACCTCGACGACGATGCCCGCCTGGAGGCCGGCCTGGTCTATCACGACTACCCGATGGACCTGCGCGAAGGCCCGATGCGTCTGAAGGTGGCGTACACTGATGTCAGTGGCACGCTGAACTACTTCCGCCGCGACACCCTGTTCGGCCGCGAGAGCAAGACCACCGTTGGCTGGCGTACTACCAAGCACCTGCCCAACAGTGGCGCTTCGCAGTTTGCGCGCAATGGCGACGTGTTCGGTGCACGTACCCGCGACTTCACCTACCAGGGCTCGGACACCGTTGTGCATGCCGGCAATGACCTGGAACTGGCCCCCAACCTGTGGCTGACCACGGGCCTGGCGATGATCTATACCCGCCGCGAAAGTGACGTTACCTACCCCGCCGAAGGCGGCAAGGTGAGCATGCATGACTGGGACTATGCGCCACGCCTGGGGCTGCGCTACGACATCAGCCCAGACCTGCAGGTGTACGGCAACCTTAGCCGCTCGGTAGAGCCGCCACACCCGTGGTCGCTGATCTGGAGCGCGCCCAGCACAGGCGGCAAGCAGATCCAGCCCATCGAAATGCAGAACCAGACTGCCACCACCCTGGAGCTGGGCGCGCGTGGCGACTCGTCGCTCGGCCGCTGGGACCTGGCCTGGTACTACTCGCAGGTGCACCATGAACTGCTGGCCGTGGAAGTGGTGCCGAACTTCACCTCGGAATTCAACGCCAGCGCCACCGTGCATCAGGGCGTGGAAGCCGGCCTCGACAGCACCTTGTGGGAACGTGCCGGTACTGGAAAGCTCAGCTTGCGCCAGGCCTACACCTTCAGCGACTTCCACTACCGCGACGATGACACGTTTGGCGACAATCGCCTGCCCGGCATCCCCATGCACTACTACCAGGCCGAGCTGCGCTACGACTGGCCAAGCGGGTTCTACGCGGGGGTCAATACTCAGATGGCGTCGAAGGTGCAGGTGGACTATGCCAACAGCTACCACGCCGATGAATATGCCCTGCTCGGCGCACGCCTGGGCTGGGACTCACCGAAGCAGGACTGGCAGACCTGGCTGGACCTGCGCAACCTGACCAACAAGCGTTATGCGGCAACGGTGACGCCGGCCTACAACGATGCCGGCCAAGACAAAGCCCGCTCGACACCGGGTGAAGGCTTTGGCGTGTATGCCGGGGTTTCCTACAGCTTCCGCTAAACAGCCGGGGCTGCTGCGCAGCCCCAATGAAGGCTGACACCAAATGAACAGGCCTCAAACCGCCCTGTTCAACTTCACCCACGAAGCAAACTTGTCGGCAAACGCCTGCAAGAACGGCCGGGTCTTGTCATTGAGCTTGCCCGAATCTTCGAACAGGCTCGCCGCTCCGCCAATGTAGGCCTCAGGCATCTGCATGCACGGCATGTCCAGGAACACCAGCGATTGGCGCACGGCATGGTTGGCGCCAAAGCCGCCAATGGCCCCCGGAGACACACTCACCACCGCCGCCGGCTTGCCACTCCAGGCGCTTTGCCCATAAGGCCGCGAGCCCACATCGATGGCGTTCTTCAAGCAGCCCGGCACCGAGCGGTTGTATTCCGGGGTAACGAACAGCACCGCATCACTGCGGCGGATCTCTTCGCGAAAACGCTTCCACGCTTCCGGCGGCGCTTCGGCCTCGACATCCTCGTTGTACAACGGCAAATCGCCAATTTCGACAATCTTCAAGGCAAGGCTGGACGGCGCCAGCTCCGAGAGTGCGCGGGCCACCTTGCGGTTGTAGGACTCCTTGCGCAAGCTACCAACGACAACCGCTACCGAATACACCTGGCTCATGGCAATTTCCAACCTTTGCTGGGTAAAGGGACGTTGTAGTTATAGATGACCGTTCCTCGGCGCTTCGGTTTTTTTTCCGTGCAGCGAAAACTTCCAAGGCTGTTTCACGGTCTATGCCTTCAGACATTTCCCACGTAATTCAGAGGTTTCCACCCAAATGGCAGCAGTAATGGTCGGCCAGTTCCACGCCCGTGACGCCGAAGGCCGCATCTACCCCGTGCACGAGTTCCAGGAGTCCACCCTGCAACTCGACGGTAGCACGCAGGGTGCCCCCATCACCACCTACCGCCTGGCCATCGGCGACAAGGTCAACCACCTGGGTGAAAACCGCTTCGAACTGGCACGCAGCGGCGTCGAGATCACGCGCATTCCGTAATGCAGTCCACGGTGTAGCGGCCGCTTTCGTTCTGCAGGCCGTGCACGTCGGCGACAAAACCGGGGAAGCCCTGGTTGAACGCCCGGGCGAACGCCAGGTAGTCGAGTATCGAGCGTGTCGCCTCGGTGAACCGCTCCCCCGGCATGATCAACGGAATGCCGGGCGGGTACGGCACCAGCATCACCGCCGCCACCCGCCCCAGCAGCGCCTCGATCGGTACCGCCTCCACCTCGCCACGCACCATCTGGTCATAAGCCCGGGCCGGGCTCACGGCCACTTCAGGCAAACGCGTGAACAGCCGCTTCAGTTGCTTGGCCGTGGCATTGGTGCGGTAGCAGCCATGCAACTGGTCACACAGGTCGCGCAGGCCCATGCCCTGGTAGCGTGAGGCATCGGCAGTTACCACACTCGGCAGGCAGCTGCTCAGGGCGGTATTACCGTCATAGTGGCGCTTGAACTCCAGCAACTCGGTGAGCAAAGTGCTCCACTTGCCCTTGGTGATACCCATGGAGAACAACACCAGGAAGCTGTACAAGCCGGTTTTCTCCACCACCAGCCCCCGCTCCCAAAGGAACTTGCTGACCACCGCAGCGGGGATGCCATGCTCGCCCAACGCACCACCCGCGCTCAGGCCGGGCATTACCAGGGTCACCTTGAGTGGGTCGAGCAGCACATAATCTTCCACCACCTCGCCAAAGCCATGCCACTCCGCCCCCGGCTGCAGCAGCCAGTCCTGCGCGGCCAGGCGGTGGATGCCTTCGGCGGTAGACGGCTGCCAGATACTGAACCACCAGTCGTCCACAGCAATGTGTTCACGCAGGTTGGCCAGGGCCCGGCGAAAGCTCAGCGCCTCGTCGAACATCTCTTGCAGCAGCGAGCGCCCGGCCGGGCCCTCCATCATGGTCGAGGCCACGTCCAGCGAGGCAAGGATGCTGTACTGCGGCGAAGTCGAGATGTGCATCATGAACGCTTCGTTGAAACGGTCGCGGTCCAGTTGGCGCCTGGCCCCGTCCTGTACATGAATCATCGAAGCCTGGCTGAACGCCGCCAACAGTTTGTGAGTGGAATGGGTGCTGAACACCAGCGGGCTATCCGCCGCACACGCCGTACCCATGGCGTAACGCCCGGTGAAGAAGTCATGGAACGCCGCATAGGCGAACCAGGCCTCGTCGAAGTGCAGCACCTCGACACTGGCGCCCAGGGTCTGCTTGATCAACCCGGCGTGGTAGCACAGGCCGTCATAGGTTGAGTTGGTCACCACCGCCAGCTTGATGCGCTGCCCGCGATCTCGGGCAAGCGGGTTGGCCTGGATCTTCGCCTGGATCGCCTCGGGGCTGAACTCGCTGAGCGGGATCGGCCCGATGATGCCCAGCTCGTTGCGCTCGGGGCACAGGTACAGCGGAATGGCACCGGTCATGATGATCGCGTGCACCACCGACTTGTGGCAGTTGCGGTCCACCAGCACCAGGTCGTCACGGCCAACCATGGCGTGCCAGACGATCTTGTTGGCGGTGGAGGTGCCATTGATGACGAAGAAGGTGTGGTCGGCGCCGAAGTTGCGTGCCGCCCTGGCCTCGGCTTCGGCCAGCGGGCCGGTATGGTCGAGCAGCGAGCCCAGTTCCGGCACGGAAACAGACAGATCCGAGCGCAGGGTATTTTCCCCAAAGAACTGGTGAAAGGCCTGACCTACCGGGCTTTTGCGGTAGGCCACACCACCGCCATGGCCCGGGGTGTGCCAGGAATAGTTGGACTGCGCGGTGTGTTGTACCAAGGCCTTGAAGAACGGTGGCAGCAGGCCATCGAGGTAGGTGTGTGCGGCACGCGCCACCTGGCGGGCGAGAAACGGCACGGTGTCTTCGAACAGGTAAAGGATGCCGCGCAGTTGGTTGAGCTCGCTCATGGCTTCGGCGGGGGCGTTTTCCAGGGTCACCTGTTCGCCCAAGGCGAAAATCGGCAAGTTGGGTGCGCGCAGGCGAGCCAGGCGGATCAGCTCGGCCATGTTCTGCAGCAGGTGGGTATTCTCACCGACGCCTTCGGCGGCGATCAGCATGCAGGCCAGGCCGTGATGGGTAGCGGCGACCAGGCGCGCTTCTGCGTGGTCGGCGGCCTTGATAACGGTGAATCCGTCCTGGGTCAGTTCGTCGGCGATACCCCGCACCCGTTCGCCGGCGACACTGTCGGCCTTGATGGCGCGGTGGACGATTAGGATGGGGAACTTGAGGTCCTTGTACATCCGCAGACTACCTCCGAAGGACTTGGCGTCCATTTCAGGGTAGTTGAGCCTTGTATTGCCTGTACTGGCCTCTTCGCGGGTACCCCCCCTCACCATTGTTTTCCAATCGCCTACGGGGGGGCGCTATCCCTGGGGGCGCGGGTTAACCCGCGACGAGGCCAGCACAGGCTACAAATCAGCCAGCAGGCGCCTCGGTCAAAACCTGCCACATCGACGGCCCGCCCGCCGACTTGGCAACCGCCGCCAACCGCTCGGCATGTGCCGCCAGCTCTTCGGCACTGGCCATGATCACCCGCCCCGGCGCACGCCCGGTAATCCGGCGGATCTCGCTACCACCAGCCCCCTGCCCGTCACCCTCGGCATCTGCGCCATGCCCAGCCAGCGACAGGCTGGTCTGGCCACCGGTCATCGCCAGGTAAACGTCCGCCAGCAGTTCCGAGTCGAGCAGTGCGCCGTGCAGCTCACGGCCCGAGTTATCGATGTCGTAGCGTTTGCACAGCGCATCGAGGCTGTTGCGCTGCCCCGGGTGGCGCGAACGCGCCAGCAGCAAGGTATCGAGGATGGTGCAGTATTGAGAGGCGTCCGCGCGGTCCTGCTGGCCCAGCAAGGCGAACTCGTTGTTGATGAAGCCAACGTCGAACGCCGCGTTGTGGATGACCAGCGTGGCGCCCTGGATAAACTCGAAGAACTCCTCGGCGACATCGCCAAAGCGCGGCTTGCCGACCAGGAAGGCATCGGTGATGCCGTGGACGTTGATCGCGCCCTCGTCACTCTCGCGGTCCGGCTGCAGGTAGACGTGGAAGTGCCGCCCGGTCAAGCGCCGGCCGATCACTTCGACACAGCCGATCTCGATGATCCGGTGGCCTTCGCCAACCGGCATACCCGTGGTTTCGGTATCGAGAATGACGAACCGTTTATCTTGCTGCTGCTCCACGCGGGGCGCTCCAACTTGCATCAGTTACAAAGGCCGCGATTGTACCCCAGCTCAACGCTGGGCGCGCAGCTCATCGACCCCACGGTTGGCCAACTGGTCGGCGCGCTCGTTGCCTGGGTGGCCGATATGGCCGCGCACCCACTTCCAGGTCACCTTGTGGCGGTTGACCTGCTCATCCAGCTGCTGCCACAAGTCGGCGTTCTTCACCGGCTCCTTGGCCGCCGTCTTCCAGCCGCGCTTCTTCCAGTTGACCATCCATTCGTTGATGCCCTTCATCACGTACTGCGAGTCGGTGGTCAGCACCACCTCGCATTCACGCTTCAGTGCCATCAGCCCCTGGATCGCGGCCATCAGCTCCATGCGGTTATTGGTGGTTTCGCGTTCGCCGCCCCACAGTTCCTTCTCGACGCCCTTGTAGATCATAAGGACACCCCAGCCACCAGGGCCAGGGTTGCCCTTGCAGGCACCATCGGTAAACATCTCGACGCTTTCGCTCATGTACCACTCATGTTCAGTGCTTTTCAGTATCGGGGTTGGCGGCCGTGCGGTTGACCTTGGCCAGTGGCAACGGCAGCAGCTTGCCCATCGGTTCGCGGCGCTCCTGGCGCAACGGCCGCAGGCCCACCACCATCTTGCGCGCCACCAGCAGGTATACCCCGCCACCGGAGCCCTGCCAGCCACCGGCCAGCCGCTCCCAGCCCTCCAGGCGTTGCTGCCAGGCCGGTGAGGCAAGCGGCGGACGATAGCACCCGAAGCGGCGTTTCTCCAGCGCGAAGCCCAGCAGGTTGAGCCAGTCGCCCACCCGCGACGGCGAGATGCAGCGGGCCTTGCGCAAAGCGCCGTGGCTGAAGAAATGGCGCATGCCCCAGCTGCTCCACGGGTTGATCCCGACGATCAGCAGGTGCCCACCCGGGCGCACGGCGCTGGCCGCTTCGCGCAACAGGCCATGCGGTGACAGGCAGAAGTCCAGGCCATGCTGCAGCACCACCACGTCGGCGGCGTGCTCGCTCAGCGGCCAGGCCTGCTCCTCGCAGACAATTTCCACCCCAGGTAGCGGCGCACCCAGGCGCACATTGCGCTGCACCTGGGGGGCGCTGGGCGGCGGCTCGGCGCAGGGCCCGTAGTGCACGAGGTAACCACCGAAGAAGCGCCCAAGCTCTTCTTCCAGCAGTTTTTCCTCTTCCTTGAGCATCAGTTGGCCGAGTGGGCCGTTGAACCACTCACGGGCCAGGCTGATCAGCTTGACCCAATCCGGGTCGGCCTGGGCAAAGGCTTGGTCGGTCATTGCGCTCTCCCTCGAAGGTTCTCCCACCGCGCCATCGCGGCTAAGATGCCCTCATGTGCCACGCTAGGCGAATCGGATCCGCACCATGATACAGATCGATGCTCTCCCCGCTTTCTCCGACAACTACATCTGGTTGTTACAGGATACTGCCAAACGTCGTTGTGCGGTGGTCGACCCAGGTGATGCCGGCCCGGTGGAACGCTGGCTGGCTGCCAACCCCGAGTGGGTGCTGAGCGACATCCTCGTCACCCACCACCACAACGACCACGTCGGCGGCGTGGAACGGCTCAAGCAACTGAGCGGCGCGCGGGTCTGCGGCCCGGCCAACGAGCGTATCCCCTGCCGCGACCTGGCTCTGGAAGAAGGTGACCAGGTGGACGTGCTGGGCGTGACCTTCCAGGTACTGGCGGTGCCCGGCCACACCTTGGGGCATATCGCCTTCTTCAGCGACCAACCGGCAACGCCCGTACTGTTCAGCGGCGACACCCTGTTCGCCGCGGGTTGCGGGCGAATGTTCGAGGGCACCCCCGAGCAGATGCAGCCTGCCCTCGCCCGCCTGGCGGCGCTGCCAGAACAGACCGAAGTGTACTGCGCCCACGAATACACCCTCAGCAACCTGCGCTTCGCCAAGGCGGTGGAGCCGACCAACCCGCACGTTCAGCAACGGTTCGAGGACGTTACCCGTTTGCGCGCCGACAATCGCATCACCTTGCCATCAACGATTGGCCTGGAGCGCCTGACCAACCCCTTCCTGCGTACCTCTGAAACATTAGTTAAACAAAAAGCAGACGAATGGAAGGGACATTCAAACGTTACGCATGTCGCTGTTTTTGCTGCCTTGAGGTCTTGGAAGGACACCTTCTGATAACCTCAAGATATATCGCAAGTGATGGTCAAAGGTTGACCAGGCCCGGAGCGGTTTTTAGAATCGCCGAAATTTTTCCCCCGGATACCTGTGTCAGCCGATGTCTTCCCGTAGCCGTAGAACCTCTCATTCCGTCGCCCTGACGCGCCTGGCCCAAATCAGTGCGCTGGCCCTGGCCGCCACTTTGGTGGGCTGCCAGAGCACCCGTCAGCTCGACGAATCCGAAAGCGTTCGCGCGCACAACTACCAGGCACGGTTCAAGCACAAGCCTGCCCCGCTGCTGGCCAAGCCGGCCGAGCAGGCGCCGCAGGATGTATGGGAACGCATGCGCCAGGGCTTTGCCCTGCAGGACAGCATCGACGTCAACCCGCGTATCGAGCAGCAGCGCCTGTGGTTCGCCAGCAACCCGACCTTCATTGAAAGCGCTGGCGAGCGTGGCAGCCTCTACCTGCACTACATCGTCGAGCGCCTTGAAGAACGCGACATGCCGCTGGAGCTGGCCCTGCTGCCGGCCATCGAAAGCGCCTACAACCCGATGGCCTATTCACGCGCCAGCGCAGCCGGCATGTGGCAGTTCATGCCAGCGACCGGTCGCCACTTCAACCTGCGCCAGACCAACTTCTACGATGGCCGCCGCGACATCACCGCGTCGACCAACGCGGCGCTGGATTACCTGACCCGCCTGCACGACATGTTCAACGGTGACTGGCTGCTGGCCCTGGCTGCCTACAACGCAGGCGAAGGCACGGTCAGCCGCGCCATCGAGCGCAACGAACGGCTCGGCCTGCCAACCGACTACTGGAACCTGCCGCTGCCGCAGGAAACCCGCGACTACGTGCCCAAGCTGCTGGCCCTGTCGCAGGTGGTACTCACGCCTGAAGCCTACGGCGTGAACCTGAACCCGATCGCCAACGAGCCCTACTTCGAGGCGGTAGCCATCAACGACCGCCTGGACCTGTCGCGGGTGGCAGCGTTTGCCAACATCGACGAAGACGAGCTGATCCAGCTCAACCCGGCGTTCAAGAAGCGTATGACCGTGGACGGCCCGCAGCAGTTGCTGGTACCGACCGCCAAGGCGCAACTGCTGAGCGACAGCCTGTCCAACCTCAAGCCCGAGCAACTGGTAAGCCTGCAACCGAACAAAGCGGTGTTCGCCCGCGCGGTGGCCGAGGCCAAGGCGCCGGTGGCGGCACGCAGCTACCGGGTCAAGCGCGGCGACAACCTGGTCGCCATCGCCAAGGCCAACCGCGTTTCGGTCAGGGACATCAAGCGCTGGAACCGCCTGTCCGGCAACAGCCTGCGCGCTGGCCAGGTACTGGCACTGCGCGGTGGCAACGCACCGAGCGCCGCTGGCAACCGCGTAGCCGCATCTGCGCAGCGCTCCACCCAATACAAGGTACGCAAGGGCGACTCGCTGTACCTGGTGGCCAAACGCTTCAACGTGGAAATGAAGCACCTCAAGCGCTGGAACCCACGCAGCGGCCACGCCCTCAAGCCAGGCCAGACCCTGACCGTCTACCTCGGGCATTGATCTCATACCCGGGGCCATTACGCGGCCCTGTGGGAGCGGCCTCGTATCGCGAAAGGGCTGCGAAGCGACCCCAGGGTTTCAGCTTCGCAGCGTAAACTGCCAGGGCTGCTGTGCAGCCCTTTCGCGACACAAGGCCGCTCCCACAGGTACCGCGTCCCCCGCAGCGACCGGCGACGGCCTGAGCCACTGACACCTCCTTCAAAACCTCTCTTTTTCCAACCCCACCAAGCTGTTACTGTACCCGATCAAAGCCCAACGCCTCTGGATCGGATGCCGACTTGATACGTCCCCTCCTGCTGTCACTCAGCCTGGCCTTGAGCTTTCCCGCAGCCGCGATGGTGAGCGAAAGCCACGGATACGCGCAGTTCGGCACGCTCAAGTACCCTGCCACCTTCACCCACTTCGACTGGGTCAACCCGCAAGCGCCCAAGGGCGGTACCTTGCGGGCCATGGCTTTTGGCACCTTCGACACCCTCAACCCCTACACCTTCAAGGGGTCGAGCCCGATCACCACGCCCAATTTCCAGCAGTACGGCATCAGCGAGCTGAACGAGCCGCTGATGGTCGGCACCGGCCAGTACGACCCCTCCGGCGACGAGCCAACCTCCAGCTACGGCCTGATCGCCCGTTCGGTAGAGTACAGCGAAGACCGCAGCTGGGTGGTGTTCAACCTGCGCCCCGAAGCACGCTGGCATGACGGCCAGCCGATCACTGCGGCAGACGTGGCCTTCTCCTACCGCACACTGCTCAAGGACGGCCACCCGATCTACCGCACCAACCTGCAGGAAGTGCAACGGGTAGACATCCTCGGCCCGCTGCGCATCCGCTTCGTGTTCAAGCGCGCCGGCAACCCGCTGCTGATCCTGCGCCTGGGCGAAATGCCGGTGCTGCCCAAGCATTACTGGCAAAAGCGCGACTTCAAGGCCACCACCTTCGAGCCACCACTGGGCAGCGGCCCCTACCGCATCACCCAGGTCCAGCCCGGGCGCAGCCTGGTATTCGAACGGGTGAAGAACTACTGGGGCAAGGACCTGCCAGTCAACCGTGGCAAGTACAACTTCAACCGCGTGGAGTACGAGTTCTACCGTGACGCCACCGTGGCCTTCGAGGCGTTCAAGGCCGGCGAGTTCGACATCTATATCGAGCACCAGGCGAAGAACTGGGCCAACGGCTACAACTTCCCGGCCGTGCGCCGTGGCGAGGTAATCAAGGCGCAAATCCCACACCGCATCCCCACGCAAACCCAAGGCCTGTTCATGAACAGCCGACGGGCCACCTTCAGCGACCCGCGGGTGCGCCAGGCGCTGGGGCTGATGCTTGACTTCGAGTGGACCAACCGCGCCCTGTTCAGCAGCGCCTACCGCCGCTCGACCAGCTATTACCCCAACAGCGAGTTCGCCGCCAGCGGCCTGCCCACCGGCAAGGAATGGTTGCTGCTGGCGCCGTTCCGCGACCAGTTGCCGGCCAAGCTGTTCAGCGAACCGTACAAGGTCAGCCACACCGATGGCCGTGGTGTCAGCCGCCAGACCCTGCGCCAGGCCCTGGGCCTGCTGGGCGAGGCCGGCTGGAAGCTGAACGGCCAACGCCTCGTCGACAGCAAGGGCCAGCAGTTGCGCATGGAGTTGCTGCTGGTAAACCCCAACCTTGAACGCATCCTGCAACCTTATGTCGAAAATCTGTCCAGCATCGGCATCGATGCGCGCTTGCGCACCGTGGACCGGGCCCAGTACAAACAACGCCTGGACCAGTTCGATTTCGACATGATTCTGATGACCCTCAACCAGACCCTGAGCCCCGGCCTTGAACAGTGGCTGTACTTCCATTCCAGCCAGGCCGCGACCAAGGGCAGCAAGAACTATGCTGGGGTCAAGGACCCGGTGGTCGACCACCTGCTCGACACCCTTTTGGCCGCGCGCACCCGCGACGACCAGGTCGCCGCCGCCCGCGCCCTGGACCGCGTGCTCTCATGGCAGTACTACATGATCCCCAACTGGTACCTCGACAACCATCGCCTGGCCTACCGCAACCGGTTCGCCTTCGTCACCACGCCGCCCTACACCCTTGGGCTGAACAGCTGGTGGATCAAGACTTCGGAGAAAGCCCAATGACGCCAACGCACCGCCTGCGCCAGCTGGCAGGCAGCCTGTTGCTCGCCTGCCTGAGCCTTCCCGCCCTGGCCGCACCGCAGCACGCGCTCACCCTGTACGACGAGCCACCCAAGTACCCTGCCGGCTTCAAGCACTTCGACTACGTCAACCCCGACGCCCCCAAGGGCGGCACCTTCCGCCAGTCCAGCTTCGGCGGCTTCGACAGCCTCAACCCGTTCATCAACAAAGGCGTAGCGGCCGAGAACATCGGCATCATCTACGACACCCTGATGCGCCAGAGCCAGGACGAGCCGTTCACCGAGTACGGCCTGGTGGCCGGCAAGATCGAAAAGGCTCCTGACAACAGCTGGGTGCGCTTCTACCTGCGCCCCGAAGCACGCTTCCACGACGGCCACCCGCTACGCGCCGACGATGTGGTTTTCACCTTCAATGCCCTGATGAAGGACGGTGCGCCACTGTACCGCCAGTACTACGCCGACGTCGCCGAAGTGGTCGCCGAAGACCCGCTGAAGGTGCTATTCACCTTCAAGCACAAGAACAACCGCGAGTTACCACTGATTCTTGGCCAGCTGCCGGTATTGCCCAAGCACTGGTACGAAAACCGCGAGTTCAACCGCGGCAACCTGGAAATCCCGCTGGGCAGCGGCCCGTACAAGGTCGCCGACGTCAAGGCCGGGCGCTCGGTGCGCTACGAACGGGTCAAGGACTACTGGGCCAAGGACCTGCCGATCAACCGCGGCTTCTACAACTTCGACGTCATGACCTTCGACTCCTACCGCGACACCACCGTCGCCCTGGAAGCACTCAAGGCCGGGGCGTTCGACTATGGCCTGGAAGTCAGCGCGAAAAACTGGGCCACCGCCTACAACGTACCCGCCGTGCGCGACGGCCGCCTGATCAAGGAAGAGCTGCCCAACGGCAACCCCACCGGCATGCAGGGCTTCATCTTCAACATCCGCCGCCCGGTGTTCCAGGATGTGCGCGTGCGCCAGGCGCTAAGCCTGCTGCTGGACTACGAGTGGACCAACAAGCAGCTGTTCAACGGTGCCTACACCCGCACCGGCAGCTACTTCGACAACTCGGAAATGGCCGCCCACGGCCTGCCCAGCGCCAGCGAGCTGAAGATTCTGGAACCGCTGCGCGGCAAAGTACCCGAGCAAGTCTTCACCGAGGCCTTCCACAACCCGGTCAGCGACGGCAGCGGCATGATCCGCGAGCAGCAGCGCCAGGCCTACAAGCTGCTGCAGGAGGCCGGCTGGAAAATCGTCGACGACAAGATGGTCGATGCCCAAGGCAAGCCAGTGAGCATCGAGTTCCTGCTGGCGCAGACCGAGTTCGAGCGCATCCTGCTGCCGTTCAAACGCAACCTGGCCGACCTCGGTATCGAGCTGAACATCCGCCGGGTCGACGTTTCGCAGTACATCACCCGCCTACGCTCACGTGACTACGACATGATCGTCGGCGGCTACCCGCAGTCCAACTCACCGGGCAACGAGCAGCGCGAGTTCTGGTCCAGTGCCGCTGCCGACAACCCCGGCAGCCGCAACTTCATCGGCCTGCGCGACCCGGCCATCGACCAGCTGGTAGACCAGCTGATCAACGCCGACTCGCGGCAGAGCCTGGTAGACCACTGCCGCGCCCTCGACCGCGTGTTGCTGTGGGGTTACTACGTGATCCCCAACTGGCATATCAAAACCTGGCGCGTGGCTTACTGGAACCACATCGGCCACCCCAAGGTGTCGCCCAAGTACGACATCGGCATCGACACCTGGTGGATCAAGCCCGGGGTAACCCCGGCGGTCAGCGAAGCCCCTGCAGACGAGGCCAAATAACATGCTGGCCTACATCCTGCGCCGCCTGCTGCTGATCATCCCGACCCTGTTCGGCATCCTGATCATCAACTTCATCATCGTCCAGGCCGCCCCCGGCGGCCCGGTCGAGCAGATGATCGCCAAGCTCGAAGGCTTCGAAGGCGCCACCAGCCGCATTGCCGGCGGCGGTGCCGAAGTGTCCGTGGCCGGCTCCAACTACCGCGGTGCCCAGGGCCTGGACCCGGCGCTGATCGCTGAAATCGAACGCATGTACGGCTTCGACAAGTCGCCGCCCGAGCGCCTGTGGATCATGATCAAGAACTACGCCCAGCTGGACTTCGGCGACAGCTTCTTCCGCGATGCCAAGGTCATCGACCTGATCATCGAGAAGATGCCGGTGTCGATCTCGCTGGGGCTGTGGAGCACGCTGATCATGTACCTGGTGTCGATCCCGCTGGGCATCGCCAAGGCAGTGCGCCACGGCAGCCACTTCGACGTGTGGACCAGCTCGGCGATCATCGTTGGCTATGCCATCCCGGCGTTCCTGTTCGCCATCCTGCTGATCGTGCTGTTCGCCGGCGGCAGCTACTTCGATTGGTTCCCGCTGCGCGGCCTCACCTCGAACAACTTCGACGAACTGAGCACCTCCGGCAAGATCCTGGACTACTTCTGGCACCTGGTGCTGCCAATCACCGCACTGGTCATCGGCAACTTCGCCACCATGACCCTGCTGACCAAGAACAGCTTCCTCGACGAGATCAACAAGCAGTACGTGGTCACCGCCAAGGCCAAGGGCCTGAGCCGGCCACGGGTGCTCTATGGCCACGTGTTCCGCAACGCCATGCTGCTGGTGATCGCCGGCTTCCCCTCGGCGTTCATCGGCATCTTCTTCACCGGCTCCTTGCTGATCGAGGTGATCTTCAGCCTCGACGGCCTGGGCCTGATGAGCTTCGAGGCGGCCATCAACCGCGACTACCCGGTGGTCTTCGGCACCCTGTTCATCTTCACCCTGCTGGGGCTGGTGGTGAAACTGATCGGCGACCTGACCTACACCCTGGTCGATCCACGTATCGACTTCGCCAGCCGGGAGCACTGACATGGCCTTGTCCCCCCTCAATCGTCGGCGCTTCGAGCGCTTCAAGGCCAACCGCCGTGGCTGGTGGTCACTGTGGCTGTTCCTGATCCTGTTCGGCCTGAGCCTGGGCGCCGAGCTGATCGCCAACGACAAACCGATTGCCGTGCGCTACGACGGCGAGTGGTACTTCCCGGCGTTCAAGCGCTACCCGGAAACCACCTTCGGTGGCGAATTCCCCCTCGAAGCCAACTACAAAAGCCCGTACATCCGCGAGCTGCTGGCAAAGAAAGACAGCTTCGTGCTGTGGGCGCCGATCCCCTTCAGCTACCAGAGCATCAACTACGACCTGCGCGTGCCCGCCCCGGCGCCGCCGTCTGCAGACAACTGGCTGGGCACCGACGACCAGGGCCGCGACGTGCTGGCGCGGGTGATCTACGGCTTCCGCATATCGGTGCTGTTTGCCCTCACCTTGACCGTGGCCAGCTCCATCGTCGGCGTTATTGCCGGCGCCCTGCAGGGCTTCTATGGCGGTTGGGTCGACCTGGCCGGGCAACGCTTTCTGGAAGTCTGGTCGGGCCTGCCGGTGCTGTACCTGCTGATCATCCTCGCCAGCTTCGTGCAACCCAACTTCTGGTGGCTGCTGGGCATCATGCTGCTGTTCTCGTGGATGAGCCTGGTGGACGTGGTACGCGCCGAGTTCCTGCGCGGGCGCAACCTGGAATACGTGCGCGCCGCCCGTGCCCTGGGCATGCGCAACGGCGCGATCATGTACCGGCACATTTTGCCTAACGCCATGATCTCGACCATGACCTTCATGCCGTTCATTCTCACCGGCGCCATCGGCACCCTCACCGCCCTGGACTTCCTCGGCTTCGGCCTGCCCGCCGGTTCGCCCTCGCTGGGCGAGCTGGTGGCACAGGGCAAGTCCAACCTGCAGGCGCCGTGGCTGGGCATCAGCGCCTTTGCCGTACTGGCGCTGATGCTCAGCCTGCTGGTGTTCATCGGCGAATCCGCCCGCGATGCCTTCGACCCGAGGAAGTGACATGAGTGAACAGAACCTGATCGAAGTGCGCGACCTGGCGGTGGAGTTTGTCACCGGCGACCAGGTCAACCGGGTGGTGGACGGCATCAGCTTCGATATCCGCAAAGGCGAGACACTGGCCCTGGTCGGCGAGAGTGGCTCGGGCAAATCGGTGACCGCGCACTCGATCCTGCGCCTGCTGCCCTACCCCCTGGCCCGCCACCCCAGCGGTAGCATCCGCCATGAGGGCAAGGACCTTCTACAGCAGAACGAGAAAACCCTGCAACGCATTCGCGGCAACCGCATTGCGATGATCTTCCAGGAGCCGATGACCTCGCTGAACCCGCTGCATTGCATCGAGAAGCAGATCAACGAAATCCTCCTGCTGCACAAGGGCCTGACCGGCAAGGAAGCGACTGCGCGCACCCTGGAGCTGCTGGAAATGGTCGGCATCCCCGAACCGCGCAAGCGCCTCAAGGCCCTGCCTCACGAGTTGTCTGGCGGCCAGCGCCAGCGGGTGATGATTGCCATGGCCCTGGCCAACGAGCCGGAGCTGCTGATTGCCGATGAGCCGACCACGGCGCTGGACGTGACCGTGCAGTTGAAGATTCTCGACCTGCTCAAGGAGCTGCAGGCGCGTTTGGGTATGTCCCTGTTGCTGATCAGCCATGACCTCAACCTCGTGCGGCGCATCGCCCACCGCGTGTGCGTGATGCAGCGCGGGCAGATTGTCGAGCAGGCTGACTGCGCCACGTTGTTCAGTGCGCCGCAGCACCACTACACGCAAATGCTGATCAATGCCGAGCCCAGCGGGCTGCCGGCGCACAACCCGGTAGGTGCACCACTGCTGGAAGTGGACGACCTCAAGGTGTGGTTCCCGATCAAGAAAGGCTTGCTACGGCGCACGGTTGACCATGTGAAGGCGGTGGACGGGGTCAACTTCAGCTTGCCGCAGGGGCAGACACTGGGAATTGTTGGCGAGTCAGGGTCGGGCAAGTCGACTTTGGGGCTGGCGATCTTGCGGCTTATCTCCAGCCGGGGCGGCATTCGCTTTCATGGGCAGAACCTCGAAGAGCTGAACCAGAAAGCCGTGCGACCGCTGCGGCGCGAGATGCAGGTGGTGTTCCAGGACCCGTTTGGCAGCCTGAGCCCACGCATGTGTGTGGCGGATATTGTCGGTGAAGGGTTACGCATTCACGGCATTGGCAACGCGCAGGAACAGGAAGCGGCAATTGTCGCGGCGCTGGAGGAAGTGGGGCTGGACCCACGCACGCGGCATCGCTACCCGCATGAGTTTTCCGGTGGGCAGCGCCAGCGTATCGCGATTGCCCGGGCGCTGGTGCTGAAGCCGGCGTTGATTCTGCTGGATGAGCCTACCTCAGCGCTGGACCGCACGGTGCAGCGGCAGGTGGTGGAGTTGCTGCGTAATTTGCAGCAGAAGTACAACCTGACGTATCTGTTCATCAGCCATGACCTGGCCGTGGTCAAGGCGCTGAGCCACCAGTTGATGGTGATCAAGCATGGGCATGTGGTGGAGCAAGGGGATGCGCAGGCGATCTTCCATGCGCCGCAGCATCCGTATACCCGGCAGTTGCTGGAGGCGGCGTTTTTGGAGGTGGAGGCCGGTTCGTCTGAAGCCTTGCATCGCCCTTAAGATCGAGCGCCGCCCCCGCACACCCATCCCCTCTATGCGCAGCGATGCCCACCGAACCTCGGACTTTGCACTGAGGCTTGAGTGATGTGTTGTCTGGGCTGGCCTCTTCGCGGGTAAACCCGCTCCTACAGGGGGTGCGCTATCCATGTAGGAGCGGGTTTACCCGCGAAGAGGCCCGCCCAGGCCGTCGAGAATTTTCAGGGGGATGAAACAATGACCACAGAAGACACCCATTTCACCGTTGGCAAGACCACCTTCTGCCAAGGCGAAAACGGCACCCACCCCACTGTTCCGCATCGAGCCAGGCATTCCCTGCCGCGACGCCCGCGAGCAATCGTCGGAGTTGATGGGCTACGTACGTGAACTGACCATCACCGGCCTGATGGATGAAAAACCGATGATGATCTGGGCTGCTCATTACTTGAGCGCGATGGCCAAGGCGCTGATGGATGACGCCGAACTTGGCATGATGCGCCTGATACGCTCCTACACCGGTTGCGCACTCCCGTGAGACCGGCGCCAGCTGGGCGCTGGTGGAACAACGGGTCGCCAAGTTGCATCATCAATTTTTTTGACAACAATCGTCTTTCATCATCAGTCAGATCGGGCATAAATTCTCCTCCGTCCACTCCAGCAGCAACGGTAGAGCCTCATGTCCAGCCCACAGCACCAGCCCGCCTCCCCTGCCCTGGCCACGCTGATCCAGCGTTCCGGCCTGCCCAGCCCTGCGCTCAGCGAAGCCCAGGCCCATGCCGTGCTGCAAACGCACTACGGCCTTGCCGGCAACCTGACGGCAATGGGCAGCCAGCAAGACCTGAACTTCCGCGTGGACACCGCTCAAGGCAGCTTCGTGCTCAAGGCCTGCCACGGCAGCTACGCCCAACTGGAGCTGGAAGCTCAGCACGCCGCCCTGGCCTACCTGCGCGAACAGGGCTTGCCAGTGCCCGCCGTGCGCCCGGCCAGCAACGGCCAGGCGCTGCTGGAACTGGACATTGACGGGCAACCACTGCGCCTGCGCCTGCTCGACTACATCGAAGGCCAGCCGCTGACCCGCCTCAAGCACATGGAACCACGCCTGATGGCTGAACTGGGCGGGCTCTGTGCGAAGCTGGACAAAGCCCTGGTAGGCTTCGACCACCCCGGCCTTGCACGCACCCTGCAATGGGACCCGCAACATGCCCAGGCACTGATCGAGCATCTGCTCCCGGTGCTGCAGGACAGCAGCCAACGCGCCCGTATCGAACAAGCCACCCGCCAGGCCAGTGCGCACCTGCTGCCGCTGGTTGATCAACTGCCAAGCCAGGCCGTGCACCTGGACATCACCGACGACAACACCGTGTGGGCCCGTGATGACGAGCGCCAGTGGCAACTGCAAGGGGTGATCGATTTCGGCGACCTGCTGCGCACCTGGCGCATCGCCGACCTGTCGGTGACCTGCGCAGCGCTGCTGCACCACGCTGAAGGTGACCCGTTGCGGATCCTGCCGGCGATCAGTGCCTACCAGGTGCTCAACCCACTGACCGAAGCCGAATTGCGCGCCCTGTGGCCGCTGGTACTCAACCGCGCTGCAGTGCTGGTGCTAAGCAGCGCGCAGCAGCTTGCCGTGGACCCGGGCAACCAGTACACCCGCGACAACGTCGCCCATGAGTGGGAAATCTTCGACACCGCCACCGCCGTGCCTTTCGCCCTGATGGAAGCGGCCATCCTGCAGGCTGCTGGCTTGCAACCCGCCACGCCGGGCCTGAGCGACTGTGCCCTACTGCTTCCCGAGCTGGATGGGCAGACCGTAACCCGAGTCGACCTGGGCGTGCTCAGCGTGCATTGTGAAGCGGGCAACTGGGAGCAACCCGGCTTCGACCAACACCTGCTGACCTTGCAACCCGCCCCGGCCTGCAGCCTGCACGGGCAGTATCGCCTGTCGCAAACCCACATCGACCGCCCCGAAGAGCCGGCCACCTGCGCCCTCGGCGTTGAGCTACATGTGCCCAATGGCAGCCTGGTACAAGCGCCAGCAGCTGGCACCTGGCAGCGCCATGGCGATGGCCGTGGCTGCCTGCGCACCGCAGACTGGGCCTTGTGGCTGCTGGGTCTGGAAGACACCCCGGCAGATGGCCATGCCGTGGAACAAGGCCAGCCACTGGGCAGTTGCTGTGGCTTCCTCAGCGTGCAGCTGTGCCTGGACAACGGCCTGCAGCCACCGTTCTTCGCTACCCCGTCCCAGGCCGATGCCTGGCTGGCGCTTTGCCCGTCACCGGCCGCCCTGCTGGGCTTCGATTGCGATGCCCAGCCGCTGCCCGACCCACAGGCCCTGCTGGCCCGCCGCGACGCCAGCTTCGCCCGCTCGCAGAAGCACTACTACGCACAGCCGCCGCATATCGAACGCGGCTGGCGCAACTACCTGATCGACATGCAGGGCCGCTCTTACCTCGACATGCTCAACAACGTCGCGGTGCTGGGCCACGGCCACCCACGCATGGTTGCCGAATCGGCGCGGCAGTGGTCGCTGCTGAACACCAACTCGCGCTTCCACTATGCGGCGATCACCGAGTTTTCCGAGCGCCTGCTGGACCTTGCCCCCGAAGGCTTCGACCGGGTGTTCATGGTCAACAGCGGCACCGAGGCCAACGACCTGGCCATTCGCCTGGCCTGGGCCTACAGCGGCGGGCGCGACCTGCTCAGCGTGCTGGAGGCTTACCACGGCTGGTCGGTGGCCACCGACGCCATTTCCACCTCGATCGCCGACAACCCGCAAGCGTTGGAAACCCGACCGGACTGGGTGCACCCAGTCGAGGCGCCGAACACCTTCCGCGGCCGCTTCCGCGGGGCCGACAGCGCCGCCGACTACCTGCGCGATGTCGACACCAAGCTGGCCGACCTCGACGCCCGCGGCCGCCAGCTGGCCGGCATCATCTGCGAACCGGTGTACGGCAATGCCGGTGGCATCTCGCTGCCAGCGGGTTACCTGCGCGAAGCCTATGCCAAGGTCCGCGCCCGTGGCGGTGTGTGCATTGCCGACGAAGTGCAGGTCGGCTATGGCCGCCTGGGCGAATACTTCTGGGGCTTCGAGGAGCAGGGCGTGGTGCCCGACATCATCACCATGGCCAAGGGCATGGGCAACGGCCAGCCGCTGGGTGTGGTCATCACCCGCCGCGAAATCGCCGAGGCGCTGGAGGCCGAGGGCTACTTCTTCTCTTCCGCCGGAGGCAGCCCGGTCAGCTGCCGCATCGGCATGGCGGTGCTCGACGTAATGCAGGAAGAAGGCCTGTGGGACAACGCCCGCGACACCGGGCGCTACTTCAAGGCGCGCCTGCAGGCACTGGTCGACAAGCACCCGCTGGCTGGCGCGGCGCATGGGTCGGGTTTCTACCTGGGGTTGGAGCTGGTGCGTGACCGCGAAACGCTGGAACCGGCTACCGAGGAGACCATGCTGCTGTGTGATCGCCTGCGTGAGCTGGGCATCTTCATGCAACCGACCGGCGACTACCTGAACATCCTCAAGATCAAGCCGCCGATGTGTACCACCCGGGCTAGCGTTGATTACTTTGTCGACTGTATCGACCGGGTGCTTGGCGAAGGGTTGTAGGGATTTAGGTGGGGCTGGAGGCGTTGGCCTTTGGATGTTCAGCGCCTGTGAGACCCGCTCCCACAGGCACTGCACTGGCTTGGAGTTGACGCAGTACCTGTGGGAGCGGCTTTAGCCGCGAATACCGGCGAAGCCGGTGCCATGCACCGCGCAGGCTTCTTCGCGGGTAAACCCGCTCCCACAGGTGCCATAAAAACTTCGCCCCATCTATTACTATTCGCTCAAGACACCCCACATCAGGTTCACCAAACATGGCCTTCTCCAGCGACTCCCTGGCAATTTTCCTCGCAGTGCTGGACGCCGGTTCATTCTCCGCCGCCGCCCGCAAGCTGGGGCGCGTGCCTTCAGCCGTAAGCATGGCGATCGCCCAGCTGGAAGCCGAGCTGGACCTGCCGCTGTTCGACCGGGCCACGCGCAAGGCCCTGCCCACCAGCGCCGCTCTGGCCTTGGAGCCCCAGGCCAGGCAGGTGATCTGCCAGCTCAACCTGCTCGACGCCCAAGCCCTGCAGCTGCACAAGGGCCTGGAAAAGCGCCTGACCATCGCCATGGCACCCGAGCTGCAAACCGGCCGCTGGAGCCAGCCGCTGGAAACCCTCGCCCAGGAATTCCCCAGCCTGGAAATCGAAGTACGCTCCGCCACCCAGACCGAAGCCATTCGCCTGCTGCATGACGGCAGCGTGCAATTGGCGCTGGTGTTCGAGCGGCCCGGCATCGACGAGCGCGAGTCGTTCCTTGAAGCCGGCAGCCAGTTGCTGGTGGCCGTTGCCTCACCGCGCCATCCTGCTGGGCAGAACAACGGCACGCCCCTGCCTGAAGAAGCCTTCGCCGAGCAACGGCAGATCATCGTGGCCTCGGGCAAGGCTACCGGGTCGGACCCGCGCATGGTGCTGTCGCGGCGCATCTGGCTAACCGACAGCTACCTGGCCACGCTCGACCTGGTGCAGTCCGGGCTGGGCTGGGCCTACCTGCCGCAGCCGTTGGTTGAACCGCTGATTGCTTCGGGCGCACTGGCCGAGGTGCGCTTCGACAACATGGCCAGCCGCCTGCGCTTGTGGGTAGACATCATCTGGATCAAATCCCGCCCGTTGGGCCTGGGTGCCAGGCGTTACCTGGACGTCATGCGCCAATGCTTTGAAACAGAATCCCCGAGGTCCTGAGCGATACACGGCTACGCTTCGAGCATGCCAATGGTTACCCGGTAAGGACACTGACATGACCATCACTCGACGCGACTTCCTCAATGGCGTAGCCCTCACCATCGGTGCCGGGCTCACCCCACTGCAAATACTCCAGGCCGCGCCGTCCGGCCGCTACTACCCGCCCGCACTCACCGGCCTGCGCGGCAGCCACCCAGGCGCGTTCGAGGTGGCGCACCAGATGGGTTGGGAGAAGAAGGTATTCGACACCAGCAACCTGAAGGTAGAAGAGCAATACGACCTGGTGGTGGTCGGCGCCGGCATCAGTGGCCTGTCCGCCGCCTGGTTCTACCGCCAGCAGCACCCGCACGCCCGCGTGCTGATCATCGAAAACCACGATGACTTCGGCGGCCACGCCAAGCGCAACGAGTTCCAGGCCGGAGGGCAGATGATCCTCGGCTACGGCGGCAGCGAGGCGTTCCAGTCGCCCAAGCACCTTTACAGCGACACGGTGAACGGCCTGCTCAAGCAACTGAACGTGGATGTGGACCGTTTCCAGACCGCCTTCGACCGCAACTTCTACCCCGACCTTGGCCTGTCGCGCGGGGTGTTCTTCGACCAGGCCGGCTTCGGCGAAGCGAAGCTGGTCAGTGGCGACCCGACGCCCATGGTCGCCGACGATATCGCCCCAGACAAGCTAAACGCCCGCAGCTGGCGCGCATTCATTGGCGACTTCCCGCTGCCAGAGGCCGATCGCCAGGCATTGATCGACCTGCACGAGGCACCCCGCGACTACCTGGCGGGCAAAAGCCTTGAGCAGAAAGAGGCCTATCTGGCCAAGACCAGCTACCAGGACTTTTTGCGCAAGGACGTCGGCCTCAGCGAAGCCGCTACGCGCTACTTCCTCAGCCGTACCAACGATTTCTCCGCGCTGAGCATCGACGCCGTGGCCGCCGACGATGCCTATGGCGTGGGCTTCCCCGGTTTTGCCGCGATGGGCCTCGCGCCTGTCAGCGACGAAATAAAAGCGGAAATGGAAGAGCCCTACATCTACCACTTCCCCGACGGCAACGCCTCGCTGGCGCGGCTGCTGGTGCGCAGCCTGATCCCCGCTGTAGCACCCGGCAACAACATGGACGACATCGTCCTGGCGCCCTTCGACTACGCCAGGCTGGACCTCGCGCAAGGCCCGGTGCGCCTGCGCCTGAACAGCACCGCCGTCAGCGTGAACAATCGTGACGGTGGCGTCGATATCGACTATAGCCGGGCCGGCCAACTGCACCGGGTACACGGCAAGCACTGCGTACTGGCCTGCTACAACATGATGATCCCCTATCTGCTGCGCGACCTATCCGCCGAGCAAGCCCACGCCTTGTCACAGAACGTGAAGTTCCCGCTGGTGTACACCAAAGTGCTGATTCGCAACTGGCACAGTTTCATCAAGCTGGGCGTGCACGAAATCTACGCCCCCAACCAGCCCTACAGCCGCGTCAAGCTGGATTACCCGGTGGACATTGGCGGTTACCGCCATCCACGCGACCCCAACCAGCCTATCGGCCTGCACATGGTCTACGTACCGACCACGCCCAACGCCGGCCTGGATGCCCGCAGCCAGGCCCGGGTCGGCCGCAGCAAGCTGTACGCCATGACGTTCGAGCAGATGGAGGGCATGGTGCGTGATCAACTGCAGGCAATGCTTGGGCCAGCGGGCTTCGACTACCACAAGGATGTGCAGGCCATCACCATCAACCGTTGGCCGCATGGTTACGCGTACTATGCCAACAGCCTGTTCGACGATCTGGATGAGAGTGAAAAGCTGATGAGGCTGGCCCGTGAGAAGGTCGGCAATGTTGCCATCGCCAACTCCGATGCTGCCTGGGAGGCCTACGCGCATGCAGCAATTGATGAGGCATCGCGTGCGGTGAACGAGCTGCTCTCTTAGAGCCAGGCAGGGGCCGCTCCCACAAAAAATCGCGATCTCCTGTGGGGCAATCGGCTTGCTGAAAACCAAAGATCACCCACTCGCTCGGGATGATAGCGGATCAAGCGAAAGGCGCCACCAACCTGTACCCCACCCCCGCCTCGGTGATGATGAACCGCGGTGCCGTGGGGTCATCGCCCAGCTTCTGCCGCAGGTGCCCGACCACGATCCGCAGGTAATGGGTGTCCTCCACATGGCTAGGCCCCCAGATATCCTTGAGCAACTGCTGCTGGGTAATCACCCGCCCCGGGTGCCCGGCCAACAGCGCCAGCAGCGCATACTCCTTGCGGGTCAACGCCACCTCTACCCCATGCAGAGTCACCCGGCGAAAGGCAAAGTCCACCGTCAGCGGCCCAAAGCTGGCCGCCACTTCCGAGCCACCGGCCTGCGGCACCTGGCGCAACAGGGCCCGCACCCGAGCGAGAAACTCCTGAATGCCAAACGGCTTGGTCACATAGTCATTCGCCCCGCCATCCAGCGCATCGACCTTCTGCACTTCACTGGCGCGCACCGACAGCACCATTACCGGCACCGCGCTCCATTCGCGCAGTTCCCGCAGCACCTGCTGGCCATCCATGTCCGGCAGCCCCAGGTCGAGCACCACCAGGTCCGGCTTGCCCAGCGCCGCCTGGGCCAGCCCCTCGGCGCCGGTGGCAGCCTCCAGCACCTTGTAGCCTTGCGAGGCCAGGCTGATGCGCAGGAACTTGCGGATCTGCGGTTCATCGTCGATGACCAACAGGGTAGCGGACTGGCTCATGGGGTTTCGCTTTCGGCTTCAGGTTGAGGGGGCAGCGGCAAGCATAGAGTGATGCCAGTGCCCTGGCCATCGATGCCTTCGCCCACCAGGATCTGCCCGCCATGGGCGCCGATCATGCCTTGGCAGATGGCCAGGCCCAGGCCAGTACCCTGCCCACCGCGATCGCCACGGGCGGCGGTGTAGAACATGTCGAAGATCTTCTCGCGGTCGGCCACGGGAATACCGGGGCCCTGATCGCTGACGGTAAAGCGCAATTGCTCATCCTGCACCGCCACTTGCAGCGCCAGCCGACCATTGGCCGGCGAGAAGCGTGCGGCGTTCTCCAGCACATTTACCAGTGCCTGCTCGATCAGCGCTGCATGCACGTACAACAACGGCAACTCGGCCGGCACGTCGGTGTGCACGCGCAGCGGCGCCAGCACCACGCGCAGGCGGTTGAGCGCACTGCCGACAATGTCTGCCGGGGCCACCCAGTCGCGGGCCAGCTTGAGGCCGCCATGGCCCAGGCGGGTCATGTCCAGCAGGTTCTGGATATAACGGTCGAGGCGTTCGGCCTCGTTGCGGGTGCCCTCCAGCAGCTCGCGGCGGTCTTCAGCCGGGATCGCTTCACCCAGCGCCAGCAGGCTGTCGATGCTGCCACGCATGGCGGTCAATGGCGTGCGCAAGTCATGGGAAACAGAGGCCAGCAAGGCACTGCGCAGTTGCTCTGTTTCACCGTGCAGGCGTGCAGCCTCCAGTTGTTCTGCCAGGCGGGCGCGGGCCAAGGCCTGGGCCAGTGGCTGGCCAAGGGCAACGAGCAGGCGCCGACTCGAGTCACTGAGCGGCTGGCCGGAGCGCGGCCGCACACCCAGCAGCGCCAGCGGTTGCTCGTCCACCGCCAACGGCCACCACCACCAGCGGCCATCGGGCAGGGTGTCGCTGCCGTGGCCGGCCGCCTGGCCGTGCTGCCAAGCCCAATCGGCGGCGGCCCGTTCGGTATCGCTGAAGGCGTGGGCTTCGCCACTGGCCACTTGCAACTGGCCTTCGGCGTTGCGCTGCAGCAGGCAAACCTGCATGCCCTGCCAACCCCCCAGGTGTTGGCCAGCGGCGTTGAACACCGCCTGGCGGTCGGTGGCCACCGTCAGCCGGCGCGACAGGTCGAGCAACTGGCTGGTCTGCGCCTGGGTTTCGCGCAACGCCTGCAACTGGCGGCGCTGGCGGGCGGCCAGGTTACCGGTGAGCGCTGCCATCAACAGGAAGAACACCAAGGTCAGCACATCTTCTTCGCGCTGGATGCTGAACGAGAAGTTGGGCGGAATGAACAAAAAGTCGTAGGTCAGGAACGACAGCGCGGCGCAGGCCAGTGCAGGCCCCAGGCTGCTGCGTACGGCCACCAGCAACACTGCGGCCAGGAACACCAGCGAAATATTGGGCAGCGCCAACACGCTCGACACCACCCAGGCCAGGCCTGCGGCCATCACTGTAGCCAACAGCGCCAGCACGTAATGGCGCCAGACCCACACCCGCCGCACCGCCGAACGCGGCGCTGGCGGCTGCGCGTCGCGGTCCAGCACGTTGATTTCCAGGCCATGGCTGTCACGCAGCAACCGCGCGGCCACACCGGCACCGAACAGGCGCCGCCGCAGGCGGTCGCGGGACTGCCCGACCAGCACCAGGCTGGCGCGCCGCTCGGCAGCATGCTGAATCAGTGTGCGCGCCACTTCGCCAGCACGCAGCAACACCACCTCCCCGCCCAAGCGCTCGGCCAGTTGCTGCGCGGCCTGCAGGCGATGTCGGGCGGTTTCGTCGCGCAGGCGGCCGTTGTCTACGTGCACCAGGCTCCACGGCAGGTGGCGGCGCTGGGCCACCCGGCTGGCATGGCGTACCAGGCGTTCGGCCTGGTCGTCGCCATCCACGCCCACCAACAGCCGACCGCGCAAGGCTGGGGCCTCCTGACCGCGCTGGCGATAGCCGTTGGCCAGGTCGGCATCGACCTGGGCGGCAGCAGTCTGCATGGCCAGTTCGCGCAGGGCGGAAAGGTTGGTTTGCGAGAAGAACGCATCGATGGCCGCCCGCGCCTGCTCGGGCACGTACACCTTGCCTTCACGCAGGCGCTCGAGCAGTTCGCGCGGTGGCAGGTCGATCAGCACCAGCTCGAAGGCTTCCTGCAGCACCCAGTCCGGCAGGGTTTCGCGCACTTGCACGCCGGTAATATCGCGAACCTTGTCGTTGAGGCTTTCCAGGTGCTGGACGTTGACCGTGGTGTACACGTCGATGCCAGCGGCCAACAGTTCCTGTACGTCTTGCCAGCGCTTGGCGTGGCGGCTGCCGGGGGCGTTGGTGTGGGCCAGTTCATCGACCAGCAGCAAGGTTGGCGCGGCCTTGAGCAGGCCATCGAGGTCCATTTCCTCAAGGGTGACACCGCGGTACTGGCTGCGCAGCATGGGCTGCTGCTGAAGGCCCGCGAGCAGGGCCTCGGTTTCGGCGCGGCCGTGGGTTTCGACCACCCCGGCCAGCACCTGCACGCCCTGGCGTTGCTGGGCGTGGGCGGCCTGGAGCATGGCGAAGGTCTTGCCGACACCGGGGGCGGCGCCAAGGAACACCTTCAGCCGGCCCCGGCCGGCTCGCGGGAGGGTAGCCAACAGCGCGTCTGCGCGGGTGGAGTCACTCATTTTTCATCCTTTGCAATTTCCAGCAATCAGCCGACTCCGGGACAAACACCGTACCTGTAGGAGCGGGTTTACCCGCGAACACCGGCGAAGCCGGTGCCATACACCGAGTCGCCTTCTTCGCGGGTGAACCCGCTCCCACAGGGCCCCTGCTAGCTCTTCAATTCACCTAACAATGGCGAGTTTTTCCAAGGCCTGGTTCAACGCCAGCACATTGACCACTGGCGGGCCAATCAATGGGTGGAGGGTGGCCTCTTCCTGCAAGGCTTGCAAGCGCTCTACCGGCAACTGCCGCGCCGCCGCCACCCGAGGAATCTGGTAGGCCACGGCTTCCGGCGGCAAGTGCGGGTCGACGCCGCTGCCAGAGGTGGTCAGCAACGCCTGCGGCACTGGCCCCTGCTGCGCCTGGTACAGCGCCGCCGCATCACCCTTGACCCGCTCGGCCAGCGTCGGGTTGCTCGGCGACAGGTTGCTGGCGCTGCTGGCCACGGTAGCGTAGGCACCTGCCGAGGGCCGCGAATGGAACCAGCTATCGCCCTGAAAGTCCTGGGCGATCAGGGCCGAACCGCGCACCTGGCCCTGGTCATCGCGCACCAGGCTACCGTTGGCCTGGTCAGGGAAAGCAACCTGGGCAATGCCAGTCACCGCCAGCGGGTACAACGCGCCGGTAATCAAGGTCATCAGCAAAGCCAGGCTCAATGCCGGGCGTACATAAGCATTCATGGTGGCCTCCTCAGACCAGGTGCAGAGCATTGAGCAGCAGATCGATCAGCTTGATCCCGGCAAACGGCACGACAATGCCGCCCAGCCCGTAGATCAGCAGGTTGCGCCGCAACAGGTGCGCGGCACTCGCCGCCTGCACCCGCACACCTCGCAATGCCAGCGGAATCAGCACGATGATGATCAACGCGTTGAATACGATGGCCGAGAGAATCGCACTCTGTGGGCTGGCCAGGTGCATCAGGTTGAGCACGCCCAGCTGCGGGTAGATGGCGGCGAACAGCGCCGGCAGGATGGCAAAGTACTTGGCCACGTCGTTGGCAATGGAGAAGGTGGTCAGCGCGCCGCGAGTCACCAGCAGCTCCTTGCCGACCTGTACCACGTCCAGCAGCTTGGTCGGGTCGCTGTCCAGGTCGACCATATTGGCCGCCTCGCGCGCCGCCTGGGTACCGTCGTTCATGGCCATGCCCACGTCAGCCTGGGCCAGTGCCGGGGCGTCGTTGGCGCCGTCGCCGCACATCGCCACCAAGCGGCCGTCGTTCTGCTCCTGGCGTATGCGCGCCAGCTTCTTCTCCGGCGTGGCCTCGGCCAGCACATCATCCACCCCAGCCTCCGCAGCGATGGCGGCAGCCGTCAGCGGGTTGTCGCCGGTCACCATCACCGTACGGATGCCCAGCTTGCGCAATTCGGCGAAACGTTCGCGAATGCCAGGCTTGACCACGTCCTTGAGGTGAATCACGCCGAGCAGGCGCTTGTCGAGGCACACCAGCAGCGGTGTGCCGCCGCTCTGGGCAATGCGCTCCACTTCACGGGCCAGCGCCGGCGGCATTTCCAGGCGTTGCATGCCGACGAATGCCAACACCGCGTCGACGGCACCCTTACGGTAGCGGCGCTGCTGGAAGTCGATGCCCGACAGCCGTGTTTCGGCACTGAAGGCCACGGCTTCGTACTGCCCGGCCGGCGGCTCGACAAAGTCATGCAACTGGCGCAGGTACTCGACAATCGACTTGCCTTCGGCGGTGTCGTCGGCCAGCGAGGCGAGCAAGGCGCCCTCCCCCAGTTCACGGGCGGTAATGCCCGGTGCAGCATGCAGCGCGCTGCAACGGCGGTTGCCGAAGGTAATGGTGCCGGTCTTGTCGAGCATCAGCGTGTGCACGTCACCGGCAGCCTCCACTGCACGGCCCGAGCGGGCGATCACGTTCAGCCGCACCAGCCGGTCCATGCCGGCGATGCCGATGGCCGACAGCAGGCCGCCGATGGTGGTGGGGATCAGCGTCACCAGCAATGCGGCGAGGAAGATCAGCGGCAAGCTGCCACCGGCAAAGTGGGCGAACGGCTGCAAGGTCACCACCACGATCAGGAAGATCAGGGTCAGGCCGATCAGCAGGATGTCGAGGGCGATCTCGTTAGGGGTTTTCTGCCGCTTGGCGCCTTCGACCAAGGCAATCATGCGGTCCAGGGTCGACTCACCCGGGTTGCTGGTGATGCGGATCAGCAGCCAGTCGGAGACCAACCGGGTGTTGCCGGTCACTGCCGAGCGGTCGCCGCCGGATTCGCGGATCACCGGCGCGGACTCACCCGTGATGGCGGCCTCGTTGACCGCCGCGATACCTTCAAGTACTTCGCCGTCACCGGGGATCATTTCACCCGCCACCACGCGCACCACGTCGTCCTTGCGCAGCGCGCTGGCGGCGACAGTCTCGTAGCTGCCATCGCGCTGGCGACGCTGGGCGGTCAGGCCTTGGCTACCGGCCTTGAGGCTGTCGGCACGCGCCTTGCCGCGGCCCTCGGCGAGGGCTTCGGCGAAGTTGGCGAACAGCACGGTAAACCACAGCCACAGGGCGATCTGCACGGCAACGCCGGTGCTCACGCCACTGCCGGGGGCAAAGCACAGCACAGTGGTCAGCACTGCGGTCAGGGCAACCACCAGCATTACCGGCGAGCGCTTGAGCTGGCGCGGGTCGAGCTTGACGAATGCCTGCACCAGTGCCGGCCGCCACAGCGCGGCGAGCCGGGTCTGGTCCTTGGCACTGTGTCGGGCTTGTACTTCAGGAATGGGCATGTTCATGGTCAGTCCTCAGAAGCTTTCCAGAGACAGAGCCTGGCTCAGGTGTTCGGCGATTGGCCCAAGGGCCAGGGTTGGCAGGAAGGTCAGGCCACCGACCAGCAAGATGGTCACCAGCAACAGGCCGGTGAACAGGGGGCCGTGGGTGGGGAAGCTGTTCAGCCCCTGGGGCGCGCTTTTCTTCGCCGCCAGGCTGCCGGCCAAGGCCAGTATCGGCAGGATGTAACCGAAGCGGCCGATGAGCATGGCCAGGCCGATCATCAGGTTGTGGAACACCGTGTTGGCGCCGAAACCGGCAAACGCCGAGCCGTTGTTGGCCGTGCCCGAGGTGTAGGCGTACAGCAGCTGGCTGAAACCATGCGCACCCGGGTTGCTCACTGCACCCGCAGGGCCAGGCAGGCTGGCGGCAATGGCGCCGAGCACCAGTACCCCTACCGGCATTACCAGCAGGGTCGCCACCAGCAACTGCACTTCGCGTGCCTGCAGTTTCTTGCCCAGGTACTCCGGCGTGCGGCCAATCATCAGCCCAGCCAGGAACACCGCAATCAACACGAACAGCAGCATGCCGTAAAGGCCGGCGCCAACGCCGCCAAAGATCACCTCGCCGACCATCATGTTGACCATCGCCACCATGCCGGTCAGCGGGTTGAGGCTGTCGTGCATGGCATTGACCGAACCGTTGGAAGCGGCCGTTGTGGTCACTGTCCACAGCACCGAGCCGGTGGTGCCGAAGCGGCTTTCCTTGCCCTCCATAGGGGCACTTTGTTGTACCTGCGCGCTTTCCAGCGCCGGGTTGGGCTGGTGCTCGGACCACAACGCCGTGCTGCCGCCGATCAGGAACAGGGCAAGCATGCAGGCGAGGATGGCACGGCTCTGGCGCAGGTCCTTCACGTAGTGGCCGAAGGTGAACACCAAGGCCACCGGGATGAGGATGATCGACGCCACCTCGAACAGGTTGCTCCAGGCTGTGGGGTTCTCGAACGGGTGTGCCGAGTTGACGCCGAAGAAGCCGCCGCCGTTGGTGCCCAGTTGCTTGATGGCGATCTGGCTGGCGGCCGGACCCAGCGGGATGGTCTGCTCGGTGCCTTGCAACGTCAGCGCGTGGGCATAGTCGGCAAAGGTCTGCGGCACGCCCTGCCACACCAGCAGCAGCGCCAGCAGCAGGCACAGCGGCAGCAGGCCATAGAGGGTGGCGCGGGTCATATCGACCCAGAAATTGCCCAGCGTCGTTGCGCTGCGCCGGGCAATGCCACGGCACAGGGCAACCAGAACGGCCAGGCCGGTGGCGGCGCTGACAAAGTTTTGCACGGTCAGGCCAAGCATCTGGCTCAGGTAGCTGACTGACGCCTCACCGCTGTAGGCCTGCCAGTTGGTATTGGTGACGAAGCTGACGGCGGTGTTGAATGCCAACGACCATTCCTGGCCAGGCAGGTGCTGCGGGTTGAACGGCAGGTAGCCCTGCAGCAGCAGCACGGCGAACAACAGCAGGAACCCGGCGAGGTTGAAGGCCAGCAGGGCCAGGGTGTATTGCCGCCAGTTCTGCTCCTGGCTGGCGTTCACACCCGCCAGCCGGTAGCAGGCCTGTTCGACCGGGCCCAACACCGGCGACAACCAGGTGCGCTGGCCCTCCATGACCTTGAAGTAGAACCGCCCAAGCCAGGGTGCCGGTAGCAGCACGATGGCGAAAAATGCCAGGAGCAAGGCGAAATCGTAACTGTGCATGGCCACTCCCTAGCTGCGATCGGCGCGCAGCAGCGCCACCAGCAGGTAAAACGCCAATGCCACTGCCAGCAGCAGTGACAGCCCGTCGAGCATGTTCATGAGTGGTTCTCCCCGTGGTGCGGCTTGGGCCGCTTTGGGGAAATTGTCCGAGAGAGAGGCGTAAAGGGACGAGATCGAGGGGTGGGGGTGGGTATAAAGAATGCGTAAAGATCACGGATGAAGGTTGTCTGTGCCGGCCTCTTCGCGGCGGTTCGACACCACGATGAACCGCCGCGAAGCGGCCGGCACAGGCTTACCGCTGGGGAGGCTCTTGCCCGGCATTGCGGCTCCAGTCCAGCAGCAGGCTGTAACCCACCGCGAGCAAGGTCGGCCCGATGAACAGACCAATGAAGCCAAAGGCCAGCAAGCCGCCGAACACCCCCAGCAACACGATAACCAGCGGCAGGTTGCCGCCACGGCTGATCAGGTACGGCTTGAGCACGTTGTCCACGCCACTGATGATGAAGGTGCCCCAGACCCCCAGGAATACCGCCATGCCGTACTCGCCCTTCCACACCAGCCAACCCGTGGCCGGGATCCAGGCCAGCGGCGGGCCCATGGGGATCAGGCTGAGCATGAACGTCACCAGGCCCAGCACGATCGCCCCAGGCACACCGGCAATCAGGAAGCCGATCAAGGCCAGCAAAGCCTGCGCGGCCGCCGTACCGATCACCCCGTTGACCACCCGCTGCACCGTGCCGGCCACCAGCTCCAGGTAGTACTCGGCGCGGTCACCCATCAGGCGGTGCAGCAAGCGCAGGACGAACGCCGACAAACGTGGCCCGTCGCGGTAGAAGAAGAACACGAACACCAGGCTCAGGGTCAGTTCCAGCACGCCGCTGCCGATCTGCGCACTGCGCACCAGCAGCCAGTTGCCCACCTGGCCCAAGTGCGGCTTGAGCGAGGCCAGCAAAGCCGCGCCCTGTTGATCCAGCGATTGCCACCAGCCGACCAGGCGCTCGCCAACCAAGGGAATGCCGCCCAGCCAGGCCGGTGCATCGGGCAAGCCGTCTACCTGCACGTCACGCACGAATGCCGTGGCATCACGAATGTGATCGGCCAGGTTGAACCCCAACCACACCAGCGGCAATGCCACGATCAGGATCCAGGCCGTGGTCAGCAGGCTGGCTGCCAGCGTTTCACGCCCGCCCAGCACGCGCGTCAGCAAGCGCATCAACGGCCAGCTGGCAAAGGCCAGGATGGCCCCCCACAACAGTGCCGAAATGAACGGCGCCATCACCCAAAGGCCGGCGCCCAGCAACGCCAGCAGCAGTATCTGGACCAGCAGGCGATCATTGTTAACCATGACGGTGCTCGTTCAACGGATCAGCTCCAGGTGCAGGCCATCGGTCGGCGCATTGCCGACTTCAAGGCGGCCGTTACGCACGCCTGCCTTGACCAGCGCCTCGCGCCAGGCTTCGGCCTGGGCGCCACTAAGGCTGGCTCGCAGGGTGCTGTCAAGGTTCAGGCTGCGGGCCAACAGGTTCGCCCAGGTGTCTTGCGGCGCGGCCAGGTCAGGGTAATCGAGCTTGCCGGTGTCGCGCATTTCGCGCAGTACCGTGGCGGCAGTCGGCAACAGCTCGCCCAGCGGGCTGCCGGCGACGAACTCTTCCACATGCAGGTAGGCACGGCGGTTGCCACGGGTAACGCTGTACAGCGCGACCAGGGTGTCGGCCTCTTCAGCCGAGCGGCGCAGCAGGATGAATGCCTGCTGCTCGTCGCCACCATTGAGGCGGGCATTGGCGAACACATCGTTGGCCCACAGGCTGGCCTCGCCGCAATCGCGGCCCTGGCACCAGAACAACGGGTAGCCACCGTCGCGCTGCAGTTGTTCGCGAACGCTGGTGAAGGCTTCACGGGCAGTACGTTCGACCGGCAGTTCGTAGGTTACCGAGCTGACCTGGCCACGGCTTTCGACTTTGTCCTCGACCCGCAGGCGGCCGCTGATTTTGCGCAGCGGGCCCATAGGGTAGACGCGCTCCTGCTCCACGGCCGGGCGCTGGTCGACCACCTTGGCGTCTTGCGGTACCGGCAGGCTGCCGGCCCATAGCAAGGGGCTGGCGAACACCAGGCAGGCGACGGCGGCATTGCGGATGGCAACAGGCGCACTCATTGGCGACCCAGGCGGCGCTCAGCGCCGAGATGATGCTCCAGGATGTCTGGCAGTTGCATGGTTGTCTCCCTGTTCAACCCGCCAAGCCTCGACACTTGTCCGGTGCAAGTCAAGCAAAGCCAAAGAAGCGATTGAAACAGTCTGCGACAAGGGCCGCGCCCTGCTCATCGTTCAGGTGCAGGTGATGGCCACCAGGCAACGTCACCTGCTCAAAGGGTAGCTGCTGCAACAGCTCGGTGTGGCGTACCAGCATGCCGTCGGCGGCTACCACCAGCTGCGCCGGGCAACTCACCCGATGCACATAGGCCATGGCCTGAGCCTGGCTCAAGCGCACCGGCGATGGCAGGGTCAGGCGGTTGTCGCTGCGCCAGCTGTAGCCGCCGGGCACCGGCATCAAGCCACGCTGGGCCAGCAGTTCGGCAGCCTCGCAGCTGACCGCGACCATGCCTTTCATGCGCGCCTGCACGCCCTGCTCCAGCGTCGTGTACACCGACTTGCGCTTGCCATCCAGGCGCAGCTGGGCCTGCAGCGCCATACCCAGCCGCTCGCCAGCGTCCTGCTCGGCGCCGGTCGGTGGGATGACGCCGTCGATCAATGCCAGGTGGCTGACCCGATCCGGCAAAGCACCAGCCAGCTGCACGGAAATGATTGCCCCAAGCGAATGGCCCAGCAGGGCAAAGCGTTGCCAACCCAGCTGTTCGGCTACCCGCAATACGTCATGGGCATAGTCGGCCAGGGCATAACCGGCACCGGGCGGCCGATGCTCCGAGTACCCATGCCCGGCCAGATCAAGGGCGACGATACGCAGGCCTTTCAACTGCGGGGCCAGGCGGGCGAAGCTGTTGGCGTTATCCAGCCAGCCATGCAGGGCGATCACCGGTAGCCCATCCGCAGGGCCGAACAGGTGCGCGGCCAGCTCGATATGGCCCAGGCTCAGGCGTATTTCCTCGACCTGCGCGTTCATGCCTGGCTCCAGCGGTCGAACAGGCCCTTGATCAGGCTGGCGGTGTCGGTCGGCCGCTCCAGCGGGAACATGTGCCCGCCCGGCACGCTGTGGTATTCGCCTTTGGGCAAGCCGCGCACGGCAAACGCGTGGTGGCGACGAACAACGTCACTGCGGTCCCCCCGTACCATCGCCAGTGGCACCTGCAACTGCCGCGCAGGTGCGGGGCTGGTATGCGGGATGCTGCGGTAGATGCTGATTTCCGTAGCGGGGTCGAAACGCAATTGCAGCCCCTGCTCCATCGCCTGCAGGCCGTGCTCTACATACGCATCGAGGCACTCGGGGTCGAAATGGCGGAACAGTGACTTGCCGGCGAAATAGTCACGGGCGCTGTCGCGGTCACTGAAGGTTTCGCGACGCCCCAGGGTGCGGCCAGCAGGGGTAATGCGGTCGATGAAGCCGAAACGCTTGGCGGTGCGCAGCAGCCACTGGTCGGCGCGGGTGAGCACTGGCGAATCGAGCATCACTACCCCGCGGTAGTATTCGGGGCGTCGCAGGGCCGCGTGCAGGTGCAACACACCGCCCAGCGAATGACCAACACCCCACACCGGCTGGTCCTGCCGGGCCAGGTGGTGCAGCAGTTCATCAACCAGGCTCTGCCAGTTGTCATCCACCGGAAAACGCGGGTCGTGCGCGTGCTGGGCCAAGTGCTGCACCTGGTAGTCCGGCGCCAGGGCAGCGAACAGCTTGCCGTAGGTGGCCGAAGGGAAACCGTTGGCATGGGCGAAGAAGATCTGCTGCGACATGGCGCCTGGTCCGGACGGGATAATGGCCCATTGTCGGTATCGAGCGGCCGTTCGGCAATGTCCGGAAAGGTCATCGGCGACGGCTATCAGGCCATGAAGATCGGTCGAAACTGGCCAGAGACCGGCGCAAGCAGGCTTGCATGTACGCCACTTGGCACTCCAGCGCTTCGCGGGCCAGGCGCTGGTGCTGGTAGTCGAGTTGCAGACGGCGCAGGGCCAGGCAACTGGTTTGCAGCAGGTGGGAGACACGCAAGCAGGCATCCTGCAGCGTGCGCAGGTCCTGTACGCTCTGTTGCCTGGTGCTGGGTTCCAGGCTGCCGTTGCCGTTGAGCTTGTGCATCAGCTGGTAAAGCTTGGCATCGGCCGACTCGCGCAGCAGGGCGTACTGGGCGAAATCCAGCGCAGCACCTTGCTCCAACTTGTCTACGGTGGGTTGCAGGTCCAGGGAACTTAACAGCTCCCGCATCACACCGCTCATTCGTCGCTCCCTGACTGTTTGCTTTGGGGCAACGCTAGCAATGGATAGGTGAATGCGGCAACTGACAGAAATGCCAGTTGCCTTCTCGATTTCTGGGGGCGCTTTGCGCCCCCTAGGCTCAATCAGGCGAGTTGATCGCCCGAAGGGTCATCAGCCCGGCCAGCGGCCAGTCCCCTTCCAGCTCTGCCAGGCTGGCGGTGCTCATCGCTGCCGGTTGCTGCTGGTGGCCATGCTCCAGTGCCCCGACCAAAGTCCCCACCAGCGGCTGATGGCTGACCAGCAGCACATGCTCCAGCCCCAGTCGTTCGATTTCGCCGATCACCTGCTGTACATCGCTCTCGGGTGTCAGCCAGGGCACCGTGCGCACCGGCTCGGCAAAACCCAGGGTGTCATGCACCAGGGCCGCCGTTTGCTGGGCGCGCACGTAAGGGCTGGCGATAATTGCCTGCAAAGGCTGCCCAAGCAGGCGGGCGGCACTGTGCAGCACCTGCTCGCGGCCATGGGCAGTCAAGCGGCGCTCGGCATCGCTGTTGGCTCGCGGCTCCGCTTCACCGTGGCGCAGCACCCACAGCTTCACAGCTTGGGCTCCTCGTCACGCACCGGGTGTGGCGCTGGGGCCACCGCATGCGGCGCCTCGCCTTCCGGCGCACGCGGCGCCGGCCAGTCAGCGAACGGCCACGGTTTCTGGTCGCTGTGGAAACTGCCGAAGCGGCCGATCTGCGCCAGGTACTGGCTCAGGCTGTCGCCAAAATTCATCAGGCTGGCGCTGGGGGCACCGTACACCAGGCGGTAGACCAGCTGAACCAGCACCAGGCCGCCAAGCAGCAGCTCGGCCAGTTGCCAGACCACCAGGAACACCAGCATCCACAGGACCCGCAGGATGATCGACTCGCGCTGGGCGCGTTCGGGGGTATCGTTCATGTATCGCTCCTTGCTCTGCTCGGCTCAGTTGAAGCCGCTTATGGAAATGAAGTCGACATCGGTCTTGGGCTCGGCGCGCATCAGGTGCTCGATCACCTGGTTCAGCGTGCGGCCTTCGAACAGGATGGCATGCAGGCCCGCCACCAGCGGCATGTATACCTGCACTTCCTGGGCCTTGGCCTTGAGCACCTTCAGGGTGTTGACGCCTTCGGCGACTTCGCCCAGGCGGTTGACCGCCTCTTCCAGGCTCTGGCCCTGGCCCAGCGCGTAGCCAACCTGGTAGTTGCGGCTCTTGGGCGAGGAGCAGGTGACGATCAGGTCACCGACACCGGCCAGGCCGAGGAAGGTCATGGGGTTGGCGCCCTGGCTGACGGCAAAGCGGGTCATCTCGGCCAAGGCGCGGGTAATCAGCATGCTCTTGGTGTTCTCGCCCATCCCCAATGCCACGGCCATGCCGGCAATAATGGCATAGACGTTTTTCAGCGCCCCGCCCAGCTCGACGCCGAAACGGTCGGCACTGGCATAGACACGGAAGGTACGCCCGTGCAGCACGGCCTGTACCTGCTGGCAAAGTTTTTCATCCTCGCTGGCAACCACCGTGGCGGTCAGTGCGTGCTCGGCGATCTCGCGGGCCAGGTTAGGCCCCGACAACACGCCGATTCGCGCCTCTGGGGCAATTTCTTCAAGGATCTGGCTCATCAGCTTGAAGCTTTGCGCTTCAATGCCCTTGGTCAGGCTGACCAGGCCCTTGCCGCGCAGCAGCTCGGCATGTGGGGCCAGCACACTGCGCAAGGCGCTCGATGGCAGGGCGACGAAAACCAGTTCGCTGGCCTGCAGGGTGGCCAGCAGGTCGTTGACCGGCTCCACGCCATCGTGCAGGCGGATGCCCTTGAGGTAGCGCGGGTTCTCGCGATTGACGCGCATGGCCTCGGCCTGCGCCGGGTCGCGCATCCATTGACGCACCGGCACACCGTTTTCCGCCAGCAGGTTCGCCACGGCGGTGCCGAAGCTGCCGCCTCCCAGAACTGCAACAGGTTGCTGTTCAGTCATATCCAATCCGTTAAAGCCAAAAGTTAAGTGGCGACCCAGCCATTATACGGCTCGCCTGCTACAGAACCAGTGTCAGTACCGGCCCTTTCGCGGGCACGCCCGCTCCCACAGAAGAACCGCGCTCCCCCGGTGGGAGGGGGGGTGCCCGCGAAAGGGCCTGAACAGGTAAAGCAGATCACTGGCAAAACCCCCAAGGTCAGTTACCATGCCTGTTTCAATCCTGATACAAGGCTGCTCCGTGTTCCCTGGCACGCCCCCGTACCCGCGCCTGCTCATTCTGACCGCCCTGCTCGGTGGCTCGGCCGTGGCCGACGACCTGTTCATCGACAACAGCGACCTGCCGCAGGTTCTGACCGCCACGCGCCTGAAACAATCCCCGGCGGCGGTCCCAGGCAGCATGACCGTGCTCGACAGCGAGCTGATCCGCGCCAGCGGTGCCCGTGACATCCCCGAACTGCTGCGCCTGGTGCCGGGCATGATGATCGGCTACAACGCCGGCAACCAGCCGACCGTCAACTACCATGGCAGCAACGTCAACGACGCCCGGCGCATGCAGGTGCTGATCGATGGCCGCTCGGTGTACCGCGCCGGCCTGGCCACGGTGGACTGGAGCGACATCCCCGTGGCCATGGAGGACATCGAGCGCATCGAAGTGTTCCGCGGCCCCAATACGGTCAGCTACGGCGCCAACGCGCTGATGGCGGTGGTCAACATCCTCACCCGCAACCCGGCCGACAGCCATGGCACGCGGATGAAGCTGACCCGCGGCCAGGACGGCATCAACGATTACTACCTCAGCCATGGCTTCGGCTGGGAGGGTGGCGACATGCGCCTGTCGGTGTCCGGCCAGCAGGACGACGGTTTCGACGAGAACCAGTTCGGCCAGGATTACCGCGACAGCCGCCGCCTGAACCGCTTCAACCTCAGTGCCAGCCACAACCTGGCGCCCGACCAGACCCTGGAGTGGCAACTGGCAGCCAAGGAAGGCAGCAATCAGCGGCCTTATACCTATCAGCCGGTATTTGCCAAGTACGAGGCAGGCAATAACGCAGACGTCAATGCCAAGGACTACGCTGGCTCATTGCGCTGGACAAAGGATTTCAGCTCCGAGCACAGCCTCTATATCCAGGGCTCGGCCCAGCATTTCGACCGTCAACAGGTGTGGCGCGCCTGTGACGCCTTGCAGTCGTTCAGCCCCGAATTGACGCAGATCTGGCAAATGGACCCTGACTTTGCCGAAAAAGTGGCTCGCGGCATTGCTACCGGCGCACCACTTTCGACCAACGATCCCGTTCTGCAAGGGCTTCTGCAGAAGGTGCAGCAGCAATGGGCGAACGGTGGCAAGCAGCAGGTTTGCGGCGATGTCGACCAGAGCACCCGTGAAACCCGCTACGATCTGGAAATCCAGGACACCCTGAGCCTGACCGACAGCCTGCGCCTGCTCAGCGGCATGAACTACCGCTATGATCGCGCCGACTCGCAGACCTACTTCAACGGCAGCATCGACGACCAGACCTGGCGCCTGTTCGGCCAGCTGGAATGGCGCGCCGACGAGCACTGGATCCTGCAGGGCGGAGCCATGTTCGAAGACTCGCAACTGTCTGGCAGTTCGCTGACCCCACGGGTGGCGATCAACTACCTGATCACCCCCCGCCATGGCCTGCGTGCGGTGTATTCCGAAGCGGTGCGTTCACCGGACATGTTCGAGAACAACGTCAACTGGAGTTACACGGTCAAGAACCTGACCCCAAATTCGTTCGGGCTGCCAAACGGCGAATACTTCGTAAAGACCCGCGGCCCTGGCGACCTCGACCAGGAACGCATGCGCTCGCGCGAGCTGGGCTACAACGGCTTCTTCAGCGACATCGACCTGAGCATGGATGTGAAGCTGTTCTACGACGAGATCACTGGAATGATCAGCGAGCCCTTGAAGAACAACCAGTACATCGCCAGCAACGCCAACAAGGCCCGGTTCTCTGGCAGCGAGGCGCAACTGGACTGGCGCCCCACCCTGCGCGACCGCCTGCGCCTGACCTACGCCTACGTCGATGCCTGGGCCAGCAACCCTGACGACCGCCGCCTCAGCGCCCGCAACAGCGGCTCGGCCGGGTGGATGCGCGAATGGGGCAACGGTTGGTCGAGCGCGCTGTTCTATTACGGCGACGATGCACTCAACCAGTACCGCTACGAGCGCCTGGACCTGCGCCTGGCCAAGCGCTTTCGGGTGTACGGCAGCAGCCTGGAGCTGGCAACGCTGTGGCAACAGCGCCTGGACGATGAGCCGACCACGGCAGTGCAGAACCGCTTCGACAGCCGTCACCGCCTGAGCGTCAGCGCGGAGCTGGAGTTCTGATGGCTCTGCTTCTGCGCCTGCTGCTGCTGTGCCTGTGGCCGTTGGGGCCATTGTCTGCCAGCGAAGTCCTGCTGGTGGGCGCCGAGGACCAGCCCGGCATCCGCAGTTTTGTCGCCGCGCTGGAAAGCCGCCGGCCGCACGACCATGTGCATTTTCAGGCCATCGCTGACCTGCCACGGCCTGGCACACTCAAAGCCGACCAGCGCCTGATCCTGCTGGATAACGCCGCGCTGGAGTGGCGCCTGCGGGATACCGCCGGCCCGCCGGCCCTGGCCATGCGGGTCAGCCGGGTACAGGCTGAACAGCGCCTGGGAAAGTCGCGCCCCGCGTTCCTCACCCTGCTGTGGAGCGACCCGCCACTAGGCCGGCAATTGCGCCTGGCGCGCTACCTGCTGCCGCAAGCCCAACGCATCGGTGTGCTGTACGGTGAACACAGCGGCTTTTTGCTCGAAGAGCTGCGCCATGCCGCCCGCCCGCTGGGCCTGGAGATCATTGCCCAGGACTGGCCCGACCCGCGCGACAGTCGGCCGCTGCAGCTGCTGCTGGGCAGCAGCGATGTGCTGCTGGGCCTGGATGACCCCGACCTGTATAACTCCAAGACCGCAAAGAACCTGTTGTTGAGCAGCTATGGCCGGCAAATGGCGCTGATCGGCCCGAACGCCGGTTTCGTTCGCGCCGGCGCCCTGGCCAGCACCTACAGCGACCAGGATGACTGGCTGGCGGTGCTCGACCAACTGCTCGACCAGCCACCAGCGCGCTGGCCACGCAGCCTGTACCCGGCACGCTACGGCGTCAGTGGCAACCAGCAGGTGGCGCGCGCCCTCGGCCTTGAACCGATCGATCCGAACGCCGCCGCCAAGGCCCTGGCCGAGGGAGAACCCACCCCATGAGCAAGCGCCTGAGCTGGGACATTCACACCCGCACTCAAATCATCAGCCTCGGCCCGGCCCTGTTGCTGACCTTGCTGCTGATCAGCTTCTTTACCTTTGTCCGCATCCAGGACCTGCGCCAGGAGCTGAACCACACCGGGCAACTGATTGCCAACCAGCTGGCACCGGCCTCGGAGTACGGGGTGATTTCTGGCAACAACGAAGTGCTCGAAGGCCTGATGCGTGCCACCCTCAGCATTCCGCACGTGCGCTTCCTGGAGGTGCAGGACAGCCGCAACCACATCCTGGTGTACGTCGAGCAGTCCGATGAAAGCGCCAACCGTGCGCAGCAGGTCGAAGTGTTTCAGGCGCCCATCCGCCTGCAGCAGATCCGCCTGGACAACGACTTCCTGCAACAGGGCAAGGCCACCACCCCGGCCATCGGCGACGACTACCTGGGCCGGGTGATCGTCGGCATGTCCGATGACGCCTTCAGCCAGCGCCAAAAGGAAATCGTGATCAAAGCAGGCATCCTCGCGCTATTCGCCCTGCTGTTCACCTTTTTGCTGGCGCGCCGCCTGGCCCTGAGCCTGGCCAAGCCGATCAGCGACATGGGCCATGCGGTCAAGGCCATCCAACAGGGTGAGTACAACACCCCATTGCCGGTTGTCGATGACAGCGAGCTGGGGCACCTGGCACGCCACATCAATAACCTGGCCCACGCCCTGGAGCAGGCCAGCGATGAACAGAAACAGGCCATTGCCGAGCTGATCCAGGCCCGCGAAGAAGCCGAACAGGCCAACCGTGCCAAATCGGACTTCCTGGCGATGATGAGCCACGAGCTGCGTACGCCGATGAATGGCGTGCTGGGCATGCTGCAGTTGCTTGAAACCACGCCGCTGAGTAACGAACAGGCCGATTACACCGCCGTGGCCAGCGAGTCCACCGGGCACCTGCTGAAGGTCATCAACGACATCCTCGACTTCTCGCGCATCGAGCGCGCCGCGCTGCAACTGGAACACATCGACTTCAACCTGGGCGAACTGATCACCAGCAGTGTCCAGTCGTTCCAGCACAGCGCCCAGCAGCGCGGGCTTGGCCTGAAGTTGCAACTGCCTTCCGGCATCGAGCAATTGCAGGTAAACGGCGACCCAACGCGCATCCGCCAGATTTTGCTGAACCTGATCGGCAACGCGCTGAAGTTCACCGAACGTGGCCAGGTGCAGGTGGAGGTGCGCTGGCAGGTGCTCGACCGCCAGCTGATCTGGCTTACCTGCAGCGTACGTGACACCGGTATCGGTATCGACAGCGACCGCCTGGAAATGATGTTCGTCGCCTTCCAGCAGGCCGACAGCTCGATTTCCCGCCGTTATGGCGGTACCGGGCTGGGCTTGTCGATCGCTCGCACCCTGGCCGAGCGCATGGGTGGCAAGCTGCGCGGCGAAAGCCGGGAAGGCCTGGGCTCGACCTTTACCCTGGAGATGCCATTGGCCTTGGCCAGCCCGCCCTCTGGCCCGCTGACGCTGCCAACGGATGCGCAACCGACGGCGCCGGGCAATGATCAAGTGCTGCTGGTAGAGGACAATCCGGTCAACCAGAGCGTCATTGAGGCCATGCTACGCAGCCTGGGTTGGGCGGTATGCACAGTTCAGGATGGCCTGGAGGCAGTCGAGCAGGTCGGCCAGCAGCGCTTTGCCGCCGTGCTGATGGACTGCCGCTTGCCGCATATGGACGGCTATGAAGCCACCCGGCGCATCCGCCAGCTGCCCAATGGCGCCGGGCTACCGATCATCGCCCTGACCGCCAATGCCCTCGACGGTGACCGCGAGCGCTGCATGGCCGCCGGCATGGACGACTACCTGAGCAAACCCTTGCGCCGCAACGAACTGCAGCGCGTGCTGCAACGCTGGTTACCCGGCCTGACAACCGCGACTGGCGATAAATGCTAAAGTGCGGCAGTCTTAAACACTGGACAGGACCTTCTTCGGACCTGAAAATAGACGTTTCAGTGCACACCTGTACTTCTTTCACCAGGTGCGCTGTGACTTTCACCACAACGCAATAGTCTACCTGTAGGCTACCGCCCCGAAGCCGTTGGTTCTCGGGCCGGTCGGGAAGATTCATCCCCTGCCACAGGGGGTTATTGAGGAGCTCGCATGACCAAACAACACGCCTTTACTCGGGAAGACCTGCTGCGCTGCAGTCGCGGTGAGCTGTTCGGCCCAGGTAATGCGCAACTGCCCGCGCCGAACATGCTGATGGTCGATCGCATCACCCATATCAGCGAAGAAGGCGGCAAGTACGGCAAAGGTGAGTTGGTCGCCGAGCTGGATATCACCCCGGACCTGTGGTTCTTCGCCTGCCACTTCGAGGGCGACCCGGTCATGCCAGGCTGCCTGGGCCTCGACGCCATGTGGCAGCTGGTCGGTTTCTTCCTCGGCTGGCAGGGTTTGCCAGGCCGCGGCCGCGCCCTGGGTTCGGGCGAGGTGAAGTTCTTTGGCCAGGTATTGCCTACCGCCAAGAAAGTCACTTACAACATTCACATCAAGCGCGTCCTGAAGGGCAAGCTGAACATGGCCATCGCCGATGGCTCGGTCAGCGTCGACGGCCGCGAGATCTACACTGCCGAAGGCCTGCGGGTCGGCGTGTTCACCTCCACTGACAATTTCTAAGGGTTATTCGCATGCGCCGCGTCGTTATCACTGGTCTGGGCATCGTATCGTGCCTGGGCAATGACAAAGCTACCGTCACCGAAAACCTGCGCAACAGCCGTCCGGGTATCCGTTACAACCCGGAATACAAGGAAATGGGGCTGCGTAGCCAGGTTTCCGGGTCCATCGACCTCAACCTCGAAGAACTGATCGACCGCAAGGTCTACCGCTTCGTCGGCCACGCTGCTGCCTACGCCTACCTGGCGATGCAGGACGCGATCAAGGACGCCGGCCTGACCGAAGAGCAGGTTTCCAGCCCGCGTACTGGCCTGGTGGCCGGCTCCGGCGGCGCCTCGACCCTGAACCAGATGGAAGCCCTGGACACCCTGCGTGAGAAAGGCGTCAAGCGCGTCGGCCCGTACCGTGTAACCCGCACCATGGGCAGCACCGTTTCGGCGTGCCTGGCCACCCCGTTCAAGATCAAGGGTATCAACTACTCGATCTCGTCGGCCTGCGCCACTTCGGCTCACTGCATCGGTACCGCCCTGGAGCAAATCCAGTGGGGCAAGCAAGACATCGTCTTTGCCGGTGGCGGTGAAGAAGAGCACTGGAGCCAGTCGTTCCTGTTCGATGCCATGGGCGCCCTGTCGACCAAGCGCAACGAAACCCCGGAACTGGCCTCGCGCGCCTACGACGCTGACCGTGATGGCTTCGTCATCGCTGGCGGTGGCGGCATGGTAGTGGTCGAGGAGCTGGAACACGCCCTGGCCCGTGGTGCCAAGATCTACGCCGAAATCGTCGGCTACGGTGCCACTTCCGACGGCTACGACATGGTTGCCCCGAGCGGCGAAGGCGCCATCCGCTGCATGCAGCAGGCGCTGTCCACCGTCGACACCCCAATCGACTACCTGAACACCCACGGCACCTCGACCCCGGTCGGTGACGTTGCCGAGATCAAGGGCGTTCGCGCCGTGTTCGGCGACAAGGCTCCGAAGATCAGCTCGACCAAGAGCCTGTCGGGCCACTCGCTGGGCGCCGCTGGCGTGCACGAAGCGATCTACTGCCTGCTGATGATGGAAAACAACTTCATCGCCGGCTCCGCCAACATCGACGAGCTGGACCCGGAGGTCGCCGACCTGCCGATCCTGCGCAAAACCGAAGAAAACGCCAAGATCGACACGGTCATGAGCAACAGCTTCGGCTTCGGCGGCACCAATGCCACCCTGGTGCTCAAGCGCTGGGAAGGCAAGTAAGACGCTGACGCAGTAAACGAAAACGCCCCGACTGGTTCGGGGCGTTTTCTTTTGTGTGGCCTGCACGGCCCTCTTCGCGGGTAAACCCGCTCCCACAGGATCACCACAAGCCCGAATGCGATGCGGTCCCTGTGGGAGCGGGTTTACCCGCGAAGAGGCCGGCACAGGTCACTGCTGTACCTTGGGCAACACCGCCAGAAAATTCTCCCGGGCCACCCTGTTTGCCACCGCCTCCGGCAACGCATCCAGAAACGGCCTGAACCCATGCAACTGCTCCCCCAGGCTGCCAAACCGCCCCACCACATCCGACCCCAGCATGAACCGCTCCGGGTACTGCTCGACCAATGCCAGCCACTCCTTGCGCGGCACGCCCTGGTCATCCAGCAGGTAAGGCTGCAGCACACTCCACGACAGGTCGACGTACAGGTTCGGGTAATCCCCCAACAAACGCGTCAGCACCGGCAGCAGAAAGTCCATCTGCGTCTGGTGTCGGTGTATCTCCATGCTGCTGCCGGCGTGCGCCCAGATGAACCGCGTGTGCGGGTGGTTGCGCAGCGGCTCTTCGATCTCCGCCAGGTACAGCGGGTTGCGTTCGCGCTTGGAGGTGATGTTGGAATGCAGCAGCACCGGCAGGTCGCGCTCAGCCGCCAGGTGATAGATGCGTGTCATGGCTTCGTTGTTGGCGCGCGGCGTATCACCGCTGGTCAACGCTGTCAGGTCGTCGTGGCGGGTGAACACCTCGCCAATGCCCTGCCATAGCCCCGGGTACATATCGAGCATGCGTTCGATATGACTGACGGCGTTCTTGTCCACCGGGTTGAAGCCCGTCAGGAACGGATGAAAGCGTTTGCGCTGCTCACCCGGTAATTGCTGCAGGGCCGCAGCCACATAGGTGTCGGTGGCGCTGTACCAGTAGGCATCGGCGTCATCACCGGCGTAATAGCGCGGGCGCTTGGGCTCGTCTTCATGCCATTTCTTGGCCACGGGTATGCCGGAAATCATCGACTGCTCGATACCAGCAGCGTCCATCGCCTTGATCAACGCCAGCATGCCTTCGCTTTCCTGGAAGAAGTCGACATAGTGCAGGTGGGCATCACTGTAGCGGTAGTCGCGCGCCTGTGCCGCCTGGCAAAGCCAAGCCGATATCAGCACGCAGGCCAGCGCTCTGGCGATCATGGGCAGCCTCCTTCTTCGAGTACGAATAAGGTAGACCGGCCAGCAAACGAGACGGTTCAGCCGCGGCGGGCAAACCGCTATGCTTGGGGCATTTCCACATACACTGGAGCCCCCCCATGAGCAGCCCCCTGGTCATCCGCCCACGTGCCGAATCGGTCGAGGGCCAGCCGATCCTGCGCCCGCTGCCGTCGGCCCAGTGTCGCAGCGTCGGCCCATTCGTGTTTTTCGACCACATGCTCGAAACCGACTATGCCCCAGGGCACGGCATGGACATTCGCCAGCATCCCCATATCGGCTTGTCGACCCTCACCTACCTGTTCGAAGGGGCGATCCTGCACAAGGACAGCCTTGGCTCGGCGCAGCGAGTGCTGCCGGGTGACGTCAGCTGGATGACCGCCGGCAGCGGCGTGGCCCATGTCGAGCGTACGCCTGCGGATGCCCTGGCCCATGGCTCGCGCCTGCACGGCTTGCAGGTGTGGCTGGCCTCGCCACGCGAGCATGAACAAGGGCCGGCGAGCTATAGCCACCACCCGGCAGCGAACCTGCCGGTCAGTGACAGCCTGGGGGTGCGTATCTGCATGATCGCTGGCAGCGGCTTCTGCCTGGAGTCACCGGTGCCAGTGCTGTCCCCTACCCTTTACGCATACGTACGGATGCAACCGGCGACGACGTTGCTAGTACCGAATGAACATGTGCAGCGGGCACTGTATCTGCTCGACGGTGAGCTGATGATGAATGACGAGGACGTGGAGCCGTGCAGCCTGGTAGTGCTGCCGGAAGGCGAAGAAGTGACGCTGTACGCGGAGGGTGAATGCCAGCTGGTACTGATTGGTGGCGCGCCGCTGGATGGGCCGCGGCGGATGAACTGGAATTTCGTGGCCAGTGATCCGGAACTGATCGAGCAAGCCCGGGCCAGATGGGCGGCAGGGGATTGGCCGGGGGTGCCGGGGGAAACTTCAAGGATCGAGTTACCGCGCTGAACAAAGTTCGTTTTGCGGTCCATTCGCGGGTAAACCCGCGCCCACAAAGATCGCGCCGCTCTCGCGGGCAGCGACGTACCTGTGGGAGCGGGTTTACCCGCGAATGGGCTGCAAAGCAGCCCCACACGGTATCAGCGCTGGAACACTTCAGTCAGCAGATTATGCATCGAACGGAACGCCCGCTCCGAAGTGCGCCGGTCATACTGCATCTTGCCCGGCACGTTGGCATTCGGGTCGGTAAACGAGTGCACTGCCCCGCCGTAGCTCAGCAACTGCCAATCCACTTTGGCCGCGTTCATCTCGTCTTCGAATGCCGGCAGCTGCTCTTTAGGCACCAACGGGTCGGCAGCCCCGTGCAATACCAGCACCGAGCCCTTGATGCGCTTGGCATCTTCCGGGTTCGGCGTGTCCAAAGTACCGTGGAACGACACCGCTGCACGCAGGTCGGCACCGGTACGCGCCAGCTCCAGGGCGCAGCAGCCACCGAAGCAGAAACCGAATGTGGCCACCTTGCCCGGCTCAAGCAGCGCCTTTGACTGCCCCAACAACTGCGCCAGGGCTTCCTGCATGCGCTTGCGCAGCTCGCCACGGTCGTTCTTCAGCGGCATCATCGCCGCGCCAGCCTCGTCGGCATTGGACGGGCGCACGGATTGCCCATACAGGTCGGCAATCAGCACCACATAGCCTTTTTCGGCCACTTCCTTGGCGATGCGCTCGGCCCCTTCGCCGATGCCCATCCAGTTCGGCGCCATCACCAGCCCTGGACGCCCCAGCGCACCCGGCTCATAGACCAGGCGGCTTTCGTAGGTCTTGCCGGACAGGTGATAAACCAGCGATTCGACGATTACTTTGCTCATCAAGCACTCCTTTGGCTCTCGTCATAAAAAAGCCCGCCGAAGCGGGCTTTCCTTTGCATCAACTCAAGCAGACAGCTCGACCAACAGCTTGTTCAGGCGACGAACGTAAGCCGCCGGGTCCTTCAGGCTGTCACCGGCCGCCAGGGCCGCCTGATCGAACAGGATGTGCGACAGATCGGCAAAGCGGTCTTCGCTCTGCTCGTTGTCCAGTTTCTCGATCAGCGGGTGGCTCGGGTTGAATTCGAAGATCGGCTTGGACTCCGGTACCTTCTGCCCGCTGGCTTCAAGAATCTGGCGCATCTGCAAGCCCAGGTCCTGTTCGCCAATGGCCAGGATTGCCGGCGAATCGGTCAGGCGGTGCGACACGCGTACTTCGGCCACGCTGTCACCCAGCGCACCTTTCAGGCGCTCGACCAGGCCTTCCTTGTCCTTGGCCACTTCTTCCTGGGCTTTCTTGTCTTCTTCCGAATCCAGCTTGCCCAGGTCCAGGTCGCCACGGGCGACATCGACGAAGGCCTTGCCGTCGAACTCGTTGAGGTAGCTCATCAGCCACTCGTCGATGCGGTCGGTCAGCAGCAGCACTTCGATGCCTTTCTTGCGGAAGACTTCCAGGTGCGGGCTGTTCTTGACCTGCGCATACGACTCGCCGGTGAGGTAGTAGATCTTGTCCTGGCCTTCCTTGGCACGCGCCAGGTAGTCGGCCAGGGCAACGCTCTGCTCGCCGCTGTCGTCCTGGGTGGAAGCGAAGCGCAGCAGGCCGGCGATCTTTTCCTTGTTGGCGAAGTCTTCGGCTGGGCCTTCCTTCAGCACCTGGCCAAAGTTCTTCCAGAAACCCTTGTACTGCTCGGGTTCGTTCTTCGCCAGCTTCTCCAGCATGTCCAGCACACGCTTGGTCAGCGCGGTTTTCATCGAGTCGATGATCGGGTCTTTCTGCAGGATTTCCCGCGACACGTTCAGCGACAGGTCGTTGGAGTCGACCACACCCTTGATGAAGCGCAGGTACAGCGGCAGGAACGACTCGGCCTGGTCCATGATGAACACACGCTGCACGTACAGCTTCAGGCCGCGTGGCGCTTCGCGCTGGTACAGGTCGAACGGTGCACGGGCCGGCACGTACAGCAGCGAGTTGTATTCGAGCTTGCCTTCGACCTTGTTGTGACTCCAGGCCAGCGGGTTTTCGAAGTCATGGCCGATGTGCTTGTAGAACTCCTGGTATTCCTCGTCCTTCACCTCGGTGCGCGAACGGGTCCACAGGGCGCTGGCGCGGTTGACGGTTTCCCACTCTTCGGCCGGCTGCTCTTCGCCTTCGGCGGCAGCTTGCTCTTTTGGCAACTGGATCGGCAGGGCGATGTGGTCGGAGTACTTCTTGACCACGTTGCGCAGGCGCCAGCCATCGGCGAACTCCTGCTCGTCCTTCTTCAGGTGCAGGACGATGCGGGTACCGCGCTGCGGCTTGTCGATGGTAGCGACTTCGAATTCACCCTCACCTTTCGACGACCAGTGCACGCCTTCGGCGGCCGGCTGGCCGGCGCGACGGCTGTAGACGTCAACTTTGTCGGCAACGATGAACGCGGAGTAGAAGCCCACGCCGAACTGGCCGATCAGGTGCGAATCCTTCTTCTGGTCACCGGTGAGGTTCTTCATGAAGTCAGCGGTGCCAGACTTGGCGATGGTGCCCAGGTGGGCAATCACGTCTTCGCGGCTCATGCCGATGCCGTTGTCCTCGAGGGTAACGGTGCCGGCGTCCTTGTCGAAGCTCAGGCGAATCTTCAGGTCGGCGTCGCCTTCGAGCAGCTCTGGCTTGGCGAGGGCTTCGAAACGCAGCTTGTCGGCTGCGTCGGAAGCGTTGGAGATCAATTCACGCAGGAAGATCTCCTTGTTCGAATACAAGGAATGGATCATGAGGTGCAGCAGCTGCTTTACCTCGGTCTGAAAGCCCAGCGTTTCTTTTTGAGTCTCCACACTCATGGTCTTCAAAACTCCAATCTGATGGCAGTGGCGCCTGGCGGCCAGTACGGCCTGCGTTAACGGCGGATGTCATGCAGATGGGGGCTGCCCGGATGATTTCAAGGGCTTTTCCGGTTCGATCTTGAAATGCGCGCGGGCCGTGGCAATCGGCGACTGCTTGTCGCCCTGCCAGGCGGTGATGGCCACGTTGGTCACCCGTCGCCCTTGGCGCCACAGCTGGCACTGGGCGTAGGTATCGCGAAAATGCCCGGCGCGCAGGTAGTCGATCGAGAAATCGATGATCTTCGGAATGCTTGCACTTTCGCTGTAGATCAGCAGGTACAGCGCTGCCGACAACTCCATGAAGCCCGCGATTACCCCACCATGGATCGCAGGCAGCAGCGGGTTGCCGATGTTGTCCTGGCTGGCCGGCAGGCGAAACATCAGGTCATCGCCCTGGCGCTCGCATTCGATACCGATCAGCCCGGCGTAGGGGATCAACGCCAGCAATGGCCGGTAATCACCCTGGGCATGCGCGGCGTTGAGCTGCTGGCGAACTGCGTGCGGAATCATGCGCCCCCCTCCTTCAGGTTGTTGCCAAAGCGGATGCCGCCCTTGACCTCCTGGCCCAGGCGCATGAACGTGCCCACCACCTGGCAAATTGGCCGGGCCGGGTCGTCCTGGTAGGCGGTGCCGCGGGTGAAGATCACGTCACGGGTGACCCGGTAGCACTGGGCGTGGCCGTAGATGTCCTTGCCGGCCTCGGCTGGGTGCATGTAGTCGATGCGCAGGTCCAGCGTAGGGCACACTTCGAAGCGTGGCAGCACGCACAGCGTGGCCATGCCGCAGGTGGTGTCCAGCAGCGTGGTCAGCGCGCCGCCATGCACGGCGCCGGTTTGCGGGTTGCCAACGATGGCCGCCGACCAGGGCAGGACCAGGGTCATGCCCTGGTCATCGGCGTGCGCCACACGCATCTGCAACAACTGACAATGCTTCAATGCCGAGAGAAATCGCTCGGCCATGGCCATCAAGGCTGAATCGTTCATTCGCTATTTCCACCCACCGGCCGCAGCGGCATAAAATTGGTAAAAAGTCTATATAGAACGGGGCGTTATATATCTGTAACCTTCGCGGAACTTATTCCGCGTTGTTGTAATCGAAGGAACAAGTCACTTATTCCACCAAGGAGAAATACCCCCATGCGTAAACCTTTTGCTTTTGCTCTGATGCTGGCCGCTGCCATGGGCCTGGCCGCTTGCGATAAAGCGAGCGAAGACAAAGCCCAGGACGCACAGCAACACGCCGAGCAAGCCCAGGAAAAAATGGGTGAAGCTCAGGATAAAATGAACGAAGCCGCCAAGGAAAACGCCGAAGCCGCCAAAGATCAGGCCGAAGCCGAGCAGAAGGCTGCCGAAGAAGCCGCACCGGCTACTCCGGCACCGGAAGCTGCTCCAGCCGCTCCGGCGCCAGAAGCTACTCCGGCCGAACCAGCCAAGCAGTAATTGGCTAATACAAAAAAACCCGACACTGTCGGGTTTTTTTGTACCTGCAACTTATCAGTTAAACGTTTCAGTTGCCTGCAACTGTGTTTTCCTTCACGGGTTCGCCCGGCACACTTTCGGTCGGTGTGAACACCATCACATCCAGCACATCCGAATGGAACTCCCGGCGGTACAAAATCAGCACTACCCCGACACTCATGGCCATGAACAGCCACGGGCTGATAAACCAACTCAACATGGCCATGCCGAAATAGTAGGAGCGCAGCCCCAAGTTGAACTGGTTGGCCGCCAGCGACAATACCCGCGCAGCCCGAGAGGCGAACGCCTTGCGCTCCAGCTCATTGACCAGCCGCTCGCCGATCATCGGCGCCGAGCCCACCAGCACAGCCGCAAAGTTGTACTGGCGCATGCACCAACTGAAGGTGAAGAAGGCGTAGACGAAGACCATGGCCAGGCACAGAAGCTTGATTTCCGACATGCCCTGCGAGGTCTGCTGCACCAGTGGCAGGTCGGCGAGCAGCGACAACGCCCTATCGGAAGCACCGAGCACGGTGAGGATACCGGCCAGGATGATCAGCGTACTGGAGGCAAAGAACGACGCATTGCGTTCGAGGTTGCCAATCACACTGGCATCGGCGATGCGGTTGTCACGCAGCAGCATGCGGCGCATCCAGTCTTCGCGGTACAGGTGCAGCACGCTGGCCAGGCACGCGGTGTCGCGGCCCTTCCAGATGGCGTAGCGGGTGTAGCCGCCCCAGCACAGGGCGAACCAGGCAATGGCCAGCAGGTTGTTGAGGTTGCTTTGGATGAAATTCATGCAGGGTTCCCGAGAGGGCCAGGTGCCTAGAGGATAGGGACCGGTTTTCGACGCTGGCAAGCGGAAAAAGGCACACATCCACCCTGATATTTGCACTGGTAATGCGGGCCTCTTCGCGGGCACGCCCGCTCCCACAGGTTAAGCGCAATCCTCAGAGTTGGCGCTGTACCTGTGGGAGCGGGCATGCCCGCGAAGAGGCCGGAACAGGCAAACAAAAAGCCCCGCATCCTCTCGGATACGGGGCTTTCCAGTTTCCACCCTTGGCGTACACCCTTCGGCTTGTGGCCGGTGCCGCCCTCAGGCTTCAACTTACCGGGTCAGGCCAGCGCCTCGCGCGGCTTGCCAAGCATGCGGTCGCAGGCCACGGCGCCCACCAGGGTCACCACCGACGGCACCAGCCAGGCCATGCCGGCATCACTGAGCGGCAGATGCGCCAGGAAATCCGGCAGCACGTGGGCAATGCCGCTGCCCTTGATCGCATCGACCATGCCGAACACCAGCGACACCAGCATCACTGGCGCCAGGATACGGGTCGGCGAGTTCCACAGGTCCTTCACGAAGCTCAGGCCCACCACCACGATGCATGGCGGGTAGATCGCAGTGAGCACCGGGATCGAGAACATGATCAGCTTGGTCAGGCCAAGGTTGGAGATCAGCAGCGAGAAGCCTGCCAGGATCACCACCAGGGCACGGTACGACAGCGGCAGGATCTGGCTGAAGTATTCGGCGCAGGCGCAGGTCAGGCCAACCGCAGTCACCAGGCAGGCCAACGCGATCAGTACGGCCAGGAAGCCGCTGCCCAGCGAACCGAAGGTGTGCTGCACGTAGGCATGCAACACCGCTGCACCGTTGGTGGCGTCAGCTGCGATGTCGTGGCTGGTGGCGCCCAGGCGGAACAGGCTGATGTACACCAGGGCCAGGCCGACACCGGCGATCAGGCCGGCGATGATGGCGTAGCGGGTGATCAGTTTCGGCGACTCCACACCGCGCGAACGGATGGCATTGACGATGACGATACCGAACACCAGGGCACCCAGGGTATCCATGGTCAGGTAACCATCGGAGAAGCCCTTGGAGAACGCTGCAGCGGCGTAAGCCGGCTGTGCTTCACCAATGGTACCGGCTGGCAGCGCGAATGCAGCGATGCCCAGCGCGGCCAAGGCGATGATCTTCAGCGGCGCCAGGAAGCGGCCCACGGTATCGAGCAGCTTACCGGGGTACATGGACACGGCCAGTACCACGATGAAATACACCAGGCTGTAGATGAACAGCGCCAGCGGGCTTTCACCGGTCAGCGGTGCAACGCCCACTTCGAACGACACGGTCGCCGTACGCGGGGTAGCGAACAGCGGGCCGACCGACAGGTAGCACACGGCCGCCAACAGGCCGCCGAAGAACTTGCCGATCGGGCTGCTCAGGGCATCCATGCCGCCACCGACCTTGGCCAGGGCGACCACGGTAATGACCGGCAAGCCTACGGCCGTCACCAGGAAGCCCAGGGCCGCCATCCATACGTGCGGACCAGACTGCAGACCAACGATAGGCGGGAAGATGATGTTGCCAGCGCCCACGAAAAGCGCAAACGTCATAAAGCCAAGCGCCAGGATATCCTGGCCTTTGAGAACTTTCATTTAAGGTAGTACCACACTGCTGAAATCGGGATTCGAGAGGGGATTTCCCTTTGGATGAGGGGAAATGCTGCCCGGCTTGATAGGCCAGACCCGTTTAGCGTGTCGTTCCCTTTTGGGGTACGGGCACAGAGTGAACGCGTAGATTAACCGTTTTACTCGGCAAACGCACTGGCACAGTGCTGCTTGTCCGATGTGCGTAAGTGTTTGTCGTCTGAGTTACCGCGAACAACAGGAATTATCCTCGGATTGAAACATTCTTCTGCGTGAAAATTCCTATCAAACCCATCGAAAAATCCATCTCGTCAGTTCCGGCCTCTTCGCGGGCACAGGAATCCCAACACCCAGAAACGACAAAGGCCACCCGAAGGTGGCCTCTGTGCGCGTGGGGGGTGTAGCAGTATTACTTCTTGGCTTCCCAGCCAGTCAGCTCGGCCAGGGCCTTGCCGATGTCAGCCAGGGAACGCACGGTTTTCACACCAGCGTCCTGCAGGGCGGCGAACTTCTCGTCCGCAGTGCCCTTGCCACCGGAAATGATGGCGCCAGCGTGGCCCATACGCTTGCCCGCAGGAGCGGTAACACCAGCGATGTAGGAAACGACAGGCTTGGTAACGTTGGCCTTGATGTAGGCTGCAGCTTCTTCTTCAGCCGAACCGCCGATCTCACCGATCATGACGATCGCTTCGGTCTTCGGGTCTTCCTGGAACAGCTTCAGGATGTCGATGAAGTTGGAACCTGGGATCGGGTCACCGCCGATGCCGACGCAGGTCGACTGGCCGAAGCCGGCGTCGGTGGTCTGCTTCACAGCTTCATAGGTCAGGGTGCCGGAACGCGAAACGATACCGACCTTGCCTGGCAGGTGAATGTGACCTGGCATGATGCCGATCTTGCACTCGCCCGGGGTGATGACGCCTGGGCAGTTAGGGCCGATCAGGGTAACACCCAGCTCGTCGCACTTGACCTTGGCATCCAGCATGTCCAGGGTAGGAATGCCTTCGGTGATGCAGACGATCAGCTTGATGCCGCCGAAGGCAGCTTCCAGGATCGAGTCTTTGCAGAATGGAGCCGGTACGTAGATGACCGAAGCGTCAGCGCCGGTAGCTTCCACGGCTTCCTTGACGGTGTTGAACACCGGCAGGCCCAGGTGGGTGGTGCCACCCTTGCCTGGGGTTACGCCGCCGACCATCTTGGTGCCGTAGGCGATGGCTTGTTCGGAGTGGAAAGTACCCTGCGAGCCGGTGAAGCCCTGGCAGATGACTTTGGTGTCTTTATTGATCAGGACGCTCATTACTTGCCCTCCGCAGCTTTGACAACTTGTTGAGCAGCGTCGGTCAGGCTGGTTGCCGCAATGATGTTCAAACCGCTTTCTGCCAGTACTTTAGCGCCCAGTTCAGCGTTGTTGCCTTCGAGGCGAACGACGACCGGAACTTTAACGCCGACTTCTTTCACTGCACCGATGATGCCTTCGGCAATCATGTCGCAGCGAACGATGCCGCCGAAGATGTTGACCAGAACGGCCGCGACATTGCTGTCGGACAGAATGATCTTGAACGCTTCGGTAACGCGCTCTTTGGTAGCACCACCGCCAACGTCGAGGAAGTTGGCCGGCTTGCCGCCGTGCAGGTTGACGATGTCCATGGTACCCATGGCCAGGCCGGCACCGTTGACCATGCAGCCGATGTTGCCTTCGAGGGCAACGTAGTTCAGTTCGAACTTGGCAGCGTGGGCTTCACGGGCGTCGTCCTGCGACGGGTCGTGGAAGGTTTTCAGCTTAGGCTGACGGTACATGGCGTTGGCGTCGATGTTGATCTTGGCATCGAGGCAGTGCAGGTCGCCATCGGCCTTGATCACCAGCGGGTTCACTTCCAGCAGAGCCAGGTCGTGATCCTTGAACAGCTTGGCCAGGCCAACGAAGATCTTGGCGAACTGAGTAACTTGCTTGCCTTCCAGGCCCAGCTGGAATGCCAGCTCACGACCTTGAAACGGCTGAGCGCCGACCAGTGGGTCGATGGTGGCCTTGAGGATCTTCTCAGGCGTTTCGTGAGCGACTTTCTCGATGTCCACGCCACCTTCGGTGGAAGCCATGAACACGATACGGCGGCTCGAACGATCGACTACAGCGCCCAGGTACAGCTCTTTGGCGATGTCAGTGCAGGATTCGACCAGAATCTTGGAGACGGGTTGACCGTTGGCATCGGTCTGGTAGGTAACCAGATTTTTGCCCAACCACTGTGCAGCGAACGCCTTGGCGTCTTCTTTGCTGCGAACCAGCTTGACGCCGCCCGCTTTACCGCGACCACCCGCGTGAACCTGGGCTTTTACTACCCACTCGTTCCCGCCGATCTTGTCGCAGGCTTCTGCAGCTTGCTCAGGGGTATCGACTGCGAAACCCTTGGAAACTGGCAGGCCGTATTCAGCGAACAGCTGCTTACCCTGATACTCGTGAAGATTCATGCTTTTTACCGTCTTCGTTAGGTACTGCGCTTCGGCGCTGCGCCATCACTGGCGCCGCACCACCTGTGACCGTTGACCCCGGGTTTTCCCGTGTGATCCGGTCCGGCGGACTTTCCGCGGTGAGTCATGCACGCAAGACTCACGACGGGCAGCCCGCCGTGGTTTCTTATAATTAACGCTTCTTACGGTTGGCCACGTGAATGGCACCGCCATTCACCGCCAGCGCTGCTTCATGCAACGCTTCGGACAGGGTTGGATGGCTGAAGACCATCATGCCCAGATCCTCGGCACTGGTGCCGAATTCCATTGCGATTGCGCCCTGCTGCACCAGTTCGGCAGCCGATGGGCCAATCACGTGTACACCCAGGACGCGGTCGGTCTTGGCATCGGCGATAACCTTGACGAAACCACCGGTGTCGTTGGCAGCCATCGCACGGCCGCTGGCCGCGAACGGGAAGGTGCCTACGTTAACCTCAACACCCTCGGCCTTCAAGGATTGTTCGGTCTTGCCGACCCACGCGATTTCCGGGTGGGTGTAGATAACCGAAGGGATCAGGTCGTAGTTCATCTGGGCCTTGTGGCCTTTGATGCGCTCGACAACCATGATGCCCTCTTCCGAGGCCTTGTGGGCCAGCATCATGCCGCGTACCACGTCACCGATGGCGTATACGCCCGGTACGCTGGTGGCGCAGTGATCGTCAACGAAGATGTAGCCACGCTCGTCGATGGTCACGCCGCTGTCGGCAGCCAGCAGGTCGGTGGTAACCGGACGACGGCCGACCGCAACGATCAGCTTGTCGAAGGTGATCTTCTGCTCGCCTTCGGCGTTGGTGTAGGTCACTTCAACTTCGTTGCCGTTGACTTTCGAGCCGGTGACGCGAGCACCCAGCTTGATGTCCAGGCCTTGCTTGGTCAGGGTCTTCTGGGCTTCTTTCGACACGGCGGTGTCGGCAGCCATCAGGAAGGTGTCCAGGGCTTCCAGGACGGTGACTTCAGCACCCAGGCGAGCCCATACCGAGCCCAGCTCCAGGCCGATCACGCCGGCACCGATAACGCCCAGGCGCTTCGGCACGGCCTGGAATTCCAGAGCGCCGGTGGAGTCGACGATGACGTTCTGGTCGACCGGAGCCGGTGGAATGTCGATCGGGCGCGAGCCGGAAGCCAGGATCACGTTCTCGGCCTCGATGACTTCGGTGGTGCCGTCAGCCTTGGTGACTTCGACTTTCTTGCCAGCCAGCAGCTTGCCGTGGCCCTGGATCGAAGTAACGCCGTTGGCCTTGAACAGGGTGGCTACGCCACCAGTCAGGTTCTTGACGATGCCAGCCTTGCGGCCAACCATCGCGGCAACGTCCATCTTCACTTCGCCAGTGGAGATACCGTGAACGTTGAAGCTCTCTTTAGCTTCCTTGTACTTCCAGGAGCTGTCCAGCAGCGCCTTGGATGGAATGCAACCTACGTTCAGGCAGGTGCCGCCCAGGGCCAGCTTGCCCTCGGCGTCGGTGTACTTCTCGATACAGGCAGTCTTCAGACCAAGTTGTGCGGCCTTGATGGCAGCAACATAGCCGCCAGGACCAGCACCAATCACCACTACGTCGAATTTCTGGGTCATAAAAGATTCCTTATCAGCTACAAGCTACAAGCCGCGAACCGCGCGGCATGGCTTCTTGCGAAGCCAGGGCCGGCACGGTACGCAGCCAGAGGGTTAGATGTCCAGCAGCAGGCGAGACGGATCTTCCAGCAGGTTCTTGATGGTGACCAGGAAGGTTACCGCTTCCTTGCCATCGATCAGGCGGTGATCGTAGGACAGCGCCAGGTACATCATCGGGCGAATCACCACTTGGCCATTTACGGCCATCGGGCGCTGGATGATGTTGTGCATGCCGAGGATCGCGGCCTGCGGCGGGTTGACGATCGGGGTCGACATCATCGAGCCGAAGGTACCGCCGTTGGTGATGGTGAAGGTGCCGCCGGTCATTTCTTCGATCGACAGTTTGCCGTCACGGGCTTTCTTGCCAAAGGTGGCAATGCCGTTTTCGATTTCAGCCAGGCTCATCGACTCGGCGTTACGCAGTACCGGTACCACCAGGCCACGGTCGCTGGAAACCGCAACACCGACGTCGGCGAAGCCGTGGTAGACGATGTCGTTGCCGTCGATCGAGGCGTTGACAGCCGGGAAGCGCTTCAGGGCTTCGGTGGCGGCCTTGACGAAGAACGACATGAAGCCCAGGCGTACGCCGTTGTGGGTCTTCTCGAACAGGTCCTTGTACTTCGAACGCAGGGCCATGACTTCGGTCATGTCGACTTCGTTGAAGGTGGTCAGCATGGCCATGTTCGACTGGGCTTCGACCAGACGCTCGGCGATCTTGGCACGCAGGCGGGTCATCGGCACGCGCTTCTCGGTGCGGTCGCCAGCAGCGGTTACCACCGGAGCAGCAGCAGCGGCGGCAGGCTTGGCAGCCGGGGCAGCGGCAGGTGCCGACTTCTTGTTGGCAACAGCAGCAACCACGTCTTCCTTGGTGACGCGACCGCCTTTACCGGTACCGGCAACGGTAGCCAGGTCGATGCCGTTTTCTTCAGCCAGCTTGCGCGCGGCCGGGGCAGCGATCGGGTCGTCTTCGCCAGCGTCAGCAGCAGCGGCGGCCGGAGCAGCAGCAGGAGCGGCGGCAGCGGCAGGCGCGGCGGCAGCACCGCCCTCAACGATCGAACCCAGCACTTCGTCGGACAGGACGGTGTCGCCCTCGCCCTTGACGATGTCGCCCAGCACGCCATCGGCGGTAGCCAGCACTTCCAGGACAACCTTGTCGGTCTCGATGTCGACGATCAGCTCGTCACGCTTGACGGCTTCGCCCGGCTTCTTGTGCCAGGTGGCAACGGTGCCATCGGCAACCGATTCCGGGAAGGTTGGGGCTTTGATCTCGATAGCCATTATCAGTGTTTCCTTAAATTCGGTTTCAGGTGCGCGAAGGCGTTAGACAGTGAAGGCGTCTTGCAGCAGTTTTTCCTGCTGTTCGGCGTGCTTCGAAGCGTAACCACAGGCTGGCGCGGCAGAAGCGTCGCGACCGGCGTATTCCAGGACCAGTGCCTTGTTGTGGCGGCCCAGGATACGGCGCATGTGGTGCTGACTGCTGTACCAGGCGCCCTGGTTCATCGGCTCTTCCTGGCACCATACGGCGTGCTTGAGGTTGCTGTATTGCGCCAGGATTTCGACCAGGTCGTCTTCCGGGAACGGGTACAGCTGCTCGATACGCACGATGGCGATGTCTTCGCGGCCTTCGGCACGGCGTTTTTCCAGCAGGTCGTAGTAGACCTTGCCGCTGCACAGCACCAGGCGCTCGACCTTGGCCGGATCGATCGCGTCGATTTCCGGGATCACGGTCTGGAACGAGCCTTCTGCCAGGTCTTCCAAAGTCGAGATGGCCAGCTTGTGGCGCAGCAGCGACTTCGGCGTCAGGACTACCAGCGGCTTGCGCAGCGGGCGAATGACCTGGCGACGCAGCAGGTGGTAGATCTGGGCCGGGGTGGTCGGGACGCAGACCTGGATGTTGTGCTCGGCGCACAGCTGCAGGTAACGCTCCAGACGCGCGGAGGAGTGCTCCGGGCCCTGCCCTTCATAACCGTGTGGCAGCAGCATGGTCAGACCGCACAGGCGGCCCCACTTGTGCTCGCCGCTGGTGATGAACTGGTCGATCACCACTTGCGCACCGTTGGCGAAGTCACCGAACTGGGCTTCCCAGATCACCAGCGCGTTCGGCGTGGTGGTGGAGTAGCCGTATTCGAAGGCCAGTACCGCTTCTTCGGACAGGAACGAATCGTACAGGTCGAAACGTGGCTGGCCCGGGAACAGGTTCTGCAGCGGGATGTAAGTGCTGGCGTCCTTCTGGTTGTGCAGCACCGCGTGACGGTGCGAGAAGGTGCCACGGCCGATGTCCTGGCCGGTCATGCGGATCGGGTGACCTTCGAACTGCAGGGTGGCGTAGGCCATGGTCTCTGCATAACCCCAGTTGATCGGCAAGCCACCGGCCTGCATCTTCTGACGGTCTTCGTAGATCTTCGACACCTGACGCTGGACCACGAAGCCTTCCGGCAGCTCGAGCAGCTTGGCCGACAGGTCCTGCAGGGTCTTGAGGTCGAAACGGGTGTCGTGACGCGCGGTCCAGGCATGGCCCAGGTACGGACGCCAGTCGACGAACAGCTCGCGGTTCGGCTCCTTGACCAGGCTTTTCACCACGTGCAGGCCATTGTCCAGCGCGTTGCGGTACTCGTCGATCTTGGCCTGGGCGCGTTCGGCATCGATGCGGCCGGCCTGGATCAGTGCCTCGGCGTACAGCTCACGGGTGGTGCGCTGCTTGCTGATCTGCTGGTACATCAATGGCTGGGTGCCATTCGGCTCGTCGGCCTCGTTGTGGCCGCGACGGCGGTAGCAGACCAGGTCGATGACCACGTCACGCTTGAACTGCATGCGGTAGTCGATGGCCAGCTGGGTAACGAACAGCACTGCTTCCGGGTCGTCGCCGTTCACGTGCAGGATCGGCGCCTGGATCATCTTGGCAACGTCGGTGGCGTACTCGGTGGAGCGCGAGTCCAGCGGGTTGCTGATGGTGAAGCCAACCTGGTTGTTGATCACGATGTGCACGGTACCGCCGGTCTTGAAACCGCGGGTCTGCGACATCTGGAAGGTTTCCATGACCACGCCCTGGCCAGCGAACGCAGCGTCGCCGTGGATCGAGATCGGCAGCACCTTGTCGCCAACGGTGTCGTTGCGGCGGTCCTGACGGGCGCGCACCGAACCCTCGACCACTGGCGAAACGATTTCCAGGTGGGACGGGTTGAACGCCATGGCCAGGTGCACTTCGCCACCAGCGGTCATCACGTTCGAGGAGAAGCCCTGGTGATACTTCACGTCACCGGAGCCCAGCTCGTTCATCTTCTTGCCTTCGAACTCGTCGAACAGCTCGCGCGGGTTCTTGCCGAAGGTGTTCACCAGTACGTTCAGGCGGCCACGGTGGGCCATGCCGATCACGACTTCCTTGGTACCGTAGGAGCCGGAACGCTGGATCATTTCGTCCAGCATCGGGATCAGGCTTTCGCCGCCCTCGAGGCCGAAACGCTTGGTGCCTGGGTACTTGGTGCCCAGGTACTTCTCAAGGCCTTCACCGGCAGTCACGCGCTCGAGCAAGTGGGCCTGCACGTCAGCGGAAAACTCCGGACGGCCGCGCACGCTTTCCAGGCGCTGCTGGAACCAGCTGCGCTGCTCGGAATCGACGATATGGGTGAACTCGGCGCCAATGGTGCGACAATATGTCTTCTGGAGTGCCTCGAAGATGTCGCGTAGGCTCGCCTCCTCTTTGCCGATGAACAGGTCGCCGGCACGGAAAGTCGTATCAAGATCGGCATTGGTCAAGCCGTAGTGATTGATCGACAGGTCTACGGGCGCAGGGCGCTGCCACAACCCCAACGGGTCGAGCTTGGCAGCCTGATGGCCGCGCATACGATAGGCCTGGATCAGTCGCAGAACTTCAACCTGCTTCTTCTCGTGTTCACTGCTCACGCTCCCGGCAGATACCGGTTGGGCGCGGCGCTGGTTCTTTGCCAGCAGTACGAAATGGTCGCGGATTGTCGAGTGCGATACATCAGTAGCGGTGCTGCCGTCGGCTGGCAACTTCTGGAAGTAAGTGCGCCACTCTTCTGGCACAGCGTTAGGGTCGTGCAGGTAGAGCTCGTAGAGCTCTTCCACATATGCAGCGTTACCACCTGAAAGGTGGGCGCTATCCCACATGCGCTGCATCACGCTTTCTTGCATGCTTGGTCACCCTCGATTAGGGGACTGATCGGCGAGAGCCACAGCAAACCTGGAAAAGTCCGAATACAGCGACTGAACCACGCCACTAGGATCCTGCTGATTTTCCGGGTACCAGCCCGGAAAGCCCCTGCTGGTCTCATATCTTCATAGGTAATGAGCGCGGGCTTTGTGAGCCCTTGCTCGGGTTTTACCTCAGTGCGGGCTCACCACCCGCACCTCGGCTTACTGCAGGTACAACACTTTGTATCAGGTGCCGCTTTGCAGCAGCATGTTACGTACGTGACCGATTGCCTTGGTCGGGTTCAGACCTTTCGGGCAAACGTTCACGCAGTTCATGATCCCGCGGCAGCGGAATACGCTGAACGGGTCATCCAGGGACGCCAGGCGCTCCTGAGTCTTGGTGTCGCGGCTGTCGGCCAGGAAGCGGTAGGCTTGCAGCAGAGCAGCTGGGCCCAGGAACTTGTCCGGGTTCCACCAGAACGACGGGCAGGAAGTCGAGCAGCAAGCGCACAGGATGCACTCGTACAGGCCGTCCAGCTTGTCGCGGTCTTCCGGCGACTGCAGGCGCTCGATGGCCGGCGCCGGGGTATCGTTCTGCAGGAACGGCTTCACCTTCTCGTACTGCTTGTAGAAGATGCTCATGTCGACCACCAGGTCACGAATGACCGGCAGGCCTGGCAGCGGGCGCAGAACCAGCTTGTTTCCCTTGACCACACCCGACAGCGGGGTGATGCAGGCCAGGCCGTTCTTGCCGTTCATGTTCATGCCGTCGGAACCGCAAACGCCTTCACGGCAGGAGCGACGGTACGAGAAACCCTCGTCCTTTTCCTTGATCAGTGCCAATACATCCAGCACCATCAGGTCTTTGCCGCCGGTATCGACGTCGAACGACTCCATTTTTGGCGCCGAGTCGGTGTCCGGGTTGTAACGATAAACTTCGACTTTCAACATAGCAGCCACCCTTAGTAAGTCCGGACTTTTGGTTCGAAGGCTGGAACAGTCTTCGGCGCAAAGTTGACGCCGCGCTTGGCAACGCGCTTCTCACCCGGGTAGTACAGGGTGTGGCACAGCCAGTTTTCGTCGTCACGGTCTTCGAAGTCTTCACGGGCGTGAGCACCGCGGGACTCTTTACGGGCTTCGGCCGCGATGGCAGTAGCTTCGGCAACTTCCAGCAGGTTCTGCAGCTCCAGCGCTTCGATACGCGCGGTGTTGAAGGCCTGGGACTTGTCGTTGATCTTGACGTTGGCGATACGCTCGCGCAGGCCAGCCAGCTGCTCGATACCCTTCAGCATGTATTCGCCAGTGCGGAATACACCGAAGTAGTTCTGCATGCAGCTCTGCAGCTCACGCTTCAGGCTGGCAACGTCTTCACCCGTGGTACGCCCGTTGAGGTTATTCAGGCGGCTCAGGGCAACATCGATATCGGTGTCGCTGGCGTCGAGGTGCTCGATGCCGTCGCTCAGCGCCTTCTCCAGGTGCAGGCCGGCAGCACGGCCGAACACCACCAGGTCGAGCAGCGAGTTGCCGCCCAGGCGGTTGGCACCGTGTACCGATACGCACGCCACTTCACCTACGGCGAACAGGCCAGGAATGATGTGATCCTTGCCTTCTTCGTCCATGGTGATGGCCTGGCCATGGATGTTGGTGGCAACGCCGCCCATCATGTAGTGGCAGGTCGGAACAACCGGCACCGGCGCGACGACCGGGTCGACGTGGGCGAAGGTCTTGGACAGTTCGCAGATACCTGGCAGGCGGCTGTGCAGCACTTCCTCGCCCAGGTGGTCCAGCTTCAGCAGTACGTGGTCCTTGTTCGGGCCCACGCCGTTGCCGGCGATGATTTCCTTGACCATGGAACGGGCAACCACGTCGCGGCCGGCCAGGTCTTTCGCGTTCGGCGCGTAACGCTCCATGAAGCGCTCGCCGTGGGCGTTGATCAGGTAACCACCCTCACCGCGGCAACCTTCGGTTACCAGCACACCAGCGCCGGCGATGCCGGTCGGGTGGAACTGCCACATCTCGATGTCCTGCACCGGCACGCCGGCACGCAGGGCCATGCCGATACCGTCACCGGTATTGATCAGGGCGTTGGTGGTGGAAGCGTAGATACGGCCCGCACCGCCAGTAGCCAGAACAGTGGCCTTGGACTTGATGTACATGGTTTCGCCGGTTTCGATGCAGATCGCGATCACACCGACAAAGGCGCCTTCCTGGTTCTTCACCAGGTCAACGGCATAGTACTCGTTGAGGAAGGTGGTACCGGCTTTCAGGTTGCCCTGGTACAGGGTGTGCAGCAGCGCGTGACCAGTACGGTCGGATGCGGCACAGGTACGGGCGGCCTGGCCACCTTTACCGAAGTCCTTGGACTGGCCACCGAACGGGCGCTGGTAGATACGGCCGGTTTCGGTACGCGAGAACGGCAGGCCCATGTGGTCCAGCTCGAAGACCGCAGCCGGGCCTTCCTGACACATGTATTCGATAGCGTCCTGGTCACCGATGTAGTCGGAGCCCTTGACGGTATCGTACATGTGCCAGCGCCAGTCGTCGTTCGGGTCGGCCGAAGCGATGGCGCAGGTGATGCCGCCCTGGGCGGATACAGTGTGCGAACGGGTCGGGAAGACCTTGGTGACTACGGCAGTCTTGTGGCCGCCTTGCGCCAGTTGCAGCGCTGCGCGCATGCCGGCGCCGCCGCCACCAATGATGATGGCGTCGAAGGAAATGGTTGGAATGCTAGCCATGGATCAGATACCCCAGAGAATCTGCACACCCCAGACGAAGTAAGCGAACATCGCAACGCCGCATACCGCCTGGAACAGGAAACGAATCGCAGTTGCCGACTTGCCGAACGACATAGGCGTCAGGTAGTCGGTCGCAATGGTCCACATGCCGACCCAGGCGTGAGCGCCCAGGGCAACGAGGGCCAGCAAGCTGAAGATTCGCATCGCGTTGTTGGAGAACAGACCATGCCACTGGGTGTAGTCGATGCCTGGGTGGGCGACCACGTAGCCGATCAGGAAGATGAAGTAAGCCGCGAGAACGACCGCAGAAACGCGCTGCGCCATCCAGTCATAGAGGCCCGAACGCGACAGGTTCGTGACATTGGTTACCATACCCAAACTCCCACCAGAACGATCAGCACCACGGAGATGACGATCACGATTTTCGAGCCCAGCTTGCCGCCTTCCAGCGTCTCACCGATGCCCATGTCCATGATCAGGTGACGAACACCTGCCACGAGGTGATAAAGCAGGGCGGACAGCAGGCCCCAGGTCACGAACTTGGCCAGCGGGCTGGTCAGACACGCCTTCACCTCACCGAAGCCTTCCTCGGAACCCAGCGACTTGCCCAGTGCATAAAGCATGATGGCAAGGCCGATGAACAGGATGACGCCGGAGATACGGTGAAGAATGGACGTGTACGCAGTGACGGGGAGCTTGATGGTCCTTAGGTCTAGGTTTACAGGTCGTTGGCTTTTCACGGCTTTTTTCACACTGAAGAGCCCCTAGCGAATCAGGGCAAAGTTGTTGGTAAGTGTACTGGTCAGGTACCCACCACCCAGGGAACGGCGACCCCCAGCAGTTCGGGCTTGCAAGCCCCTGGCGGTCGGGTTGCGAGTATAGACAGTTAGGCTGCTTATGACAACGTGACGGGGTAGCCCAAATAGCGCATTGCCTTTAGCGAACAAAAGGCGTAAATGGGCGAGAATTTCGCGAAAAATCAGGCCTCAATGCCTGTTTCAACAAGCCTTTAGGCAAATTGACATCTGAATTTATCCCTCTATAGTGGTGCGGGCCCTGCGTGGGGGGTCTGTCTGATGATTTCAAGCATTAATAGGAGGCCACATGGCTGACAAAAAAGCGCAGTTGGTCATCGAGGGCGCTGCCCCCGTCGAGCTGCCCATTTTAACCGGCACCGTTGGTCCTGATGTAATCGACGTCCGCGGGTTGGGGGCCACTGGTCACTTCACCTTCGACCCTGGTTTCATGGCGACCGCCTCGTGCGAGTCGAAGATCACCTACATTGACGGCGACAAAGGTATCCTGCTGCACCGCGGCTACCCGATCGAGCAACTCGCCGAAAAATCCGACTACCTCGAAACCTGCTACCTGCTGCTCAACGGCGAACTGCCGAATGCCGAGCAGAAGGCCCAGTTCGTCAGCACCGTGAAAAACCACACCATGGTTCACGAGCAGCTGAAGTCCTTCTTCAACGGTTTCCGCCGCGACGCTCACCCGATGGCGGTGATGTGCGGTGTGGTCGGCGCCCTGTCGGCGTTCTATCACGACTCCCTGGACATCAATAACCCGCAGCACCGCGAAATTTCCGCAGTGCGCCTGGTCGCCAAGATGCCGACCCTGGCTGCGATGGTTTACAAGTACTCCATGGGCCAGCCGATGATGTACCCGCGCAACGACCTGTCGTACGCGGAAAACTTCCTGCACATGATGTTCAACACCCCGTGCGAGATCAAACCGATCAGCCCGGTGTTGGCCAAGGCAATGGACCGGATCTTCATCCTCCATGCCGACCACGAGCAGAACGCCTCCACCTCGACCGTTCGTCTGGCCGGCTCGTCGGGTGCCAACCCGTTCGCCTGTATCGCCGCCGGCATCGCCGCACTGTGGGGCCCGGCCCACGGCGGTGCGAACGAAGCCGTTCTGACCATGCTCGATGAAATTGGCGATGTATCGAACATCGACAAGTTCATCGCCAAGGCCAAGGACAAGAACGACCCGTTCAAGCTCATGGGCTTCGGTCACCGCGTTTACAAGAACCGCGACCCGCGCGCCACCGTGATGAAGCAGACCTGCGACGAAGTCCTGCGCGAGCTGGGCATCAAGAACGACCCGCAGCTGCAACTGGCCATGCGCCTGGAAGAGATCGCCCTCACCGATCCGTACTTCATCGAGCGCTCGCTGTACCCGAACGTCGACTTCTACTCGGGGATCATCCTCAAGGCGATCGGCATTCCGACCAGCATGTTCACCGTGATCTTCGCCCTGGCACGTACCGTGGGCTGGATCTCGCACTGGAAAGAAATGCTCTCCAGCCCGTACAAGATCGGCCGCCCGCGCCAGCTGTATACCGGCGAGCAGAAGCGCGACATCGTTGCGCTGCAGGACCGCAAGTAAGCTTCAATAGCCGAACGCAAAAAGGCTGCCCTCGGGCAGCCTTTTTTTATTGCAAAATCCTGCAGGTCACAGTTCGGCTTTTGTGGGAGCGGCCTTGCGTCGCGAAAGGGCCGCATAGCGGCCCCGGCATTATTGCGGGAGGCCAGGACCCTGGGGCCGCTTCGCGCCCCTTTTCGCGACGCAAGGCCGCTCCCACAGAGACCGCGCGCCGCATTTAGCCTCAGTTTTTCTCAGCCCGCTCGCGCAACCCTTTCAGGGTATTGAACGGTGAGTCCACCACGAACTTGTTGGCGACCATCGCCGGCACGCTACCACCCGGCTCGGTATGCACCTGGTAAGTCACTTCCGTAGTGTCGCCCTTGGGCACCAACCTCCAGAAGCCTTCGACCTTCGCCACCCGCACAAAGCCCTTCTCTTCCGGGATATAGGTCGGCTCTTCGACCAGGTTACGGGTCAGGCTGCCATCAGCCCCCTTGACCGTGGTGATATGCAGCACCGAGTCACGCGGGGTCACCGGCCATGGTGTGTTGAACTGGGTGTAGGTCCAGCTCTGGTCACCTTCATGCTTGAGCAGTTTCTGCGACTTGCATTCGTGAATCCATGCACAGGCCCCGGTCACGTCTTCCTGCAGTGCCTGCACCTTGGCCAGGGGCGCCTTGATCAGGGTAACTCCCTGGTAAGCCTTGTACTTGGAACCGGCCACTTCGCTAAGGGACACCTTGATCCCCTCCTCGTCCTTGGCCACTTGCCAGTTTTCGGCCCAGGCCGCAGGGGACAGCAGAACACCCATGCCACACAGCAGTGCAATACGCTTGAACGATCTCATCATGTTTATCCTTGTTGTCGAAGATCCAGCCTGTTACGCCGCCGTCATTTGCTCCCACCAGCCAAGAATCCTGATTGCCTCGTCACGGTCACTGCCGCACACCTCGACGTCCGCCTTGAAGCCACCACACACCGCCGGCCGCTCGGGCTTGCCGAACAAGTCGCAGAGGTTGGCAGCGGTCAGGTGCAGGCAGCGCTCGCCAGCCGGCTTGCCATTGGGCATGCGCGGCATCGCAGAGCTGATGGACGGGGCGATGCAGCAGGCACCACAGCCCTCACGGCAATTCATGGTTATTCACCAAAATCAGGACTCCCTGGAACAAAACGGGACGAACGCCCCCGGATAGTACTCGCTCAAACAGTCGTTTGAAATTACTGGCACGATTAAATATGGGGTGACTCGGTAGTCAGTTTGCTGGCTACTGGCGGTACTCGAAATCGATGGCCGCCCCTTCCACGTCATGACGGCTGTCATTGCGCAACTGCAACTGCATTTCGTTGTTGATCAACCGGCCATTGAGCTGGAAGGGGCTGTCGCTGGTCTCTGGTTTTTCGGTAAACATCGGGGGCAGCAAAGGTTTGCGTCGCTGGATGGGTGAAGGGTTGCCCACATTCGGCTCAAGGTCATTGACCATGTCGACCGGCAGGCTGAGGTCCAGCTTTGCCTTGGGCAAGGGCTTGGCAACCGCCTTGCTGACCGCCTTGTGCACCGGCTTGGCCTTGTTGTTACTGGCCTTTTTGGGCGCTTGCTTCTGCACGGGCTTGGCTGCCGCCTTCTGTGCCGGCTTGCCGTGAGTCGCCTGCGCCTGGCTTGTCGGCTGCGCAGCCTGGGCCGCACCGCCAAGGTAGCAGAGCGGTGCAAGGCACAAGATCAGGGCAAAACGGCGTAAAGCATTCATGGCAAATGGACAGGCTGGCAGGAAAGCTGCGTATGCTCTCTGTTCCGCAGCCCCCTGGCAAGCCTTACAAAAGTGTGGTCGCAGACTCTCTGCACAACTGCTGAGCCAGCAAACCAAGGGTGATCACTGCCCGCTCGGCTTCCTTGTTCCATGGAATACCACAATTCAGGCGGATGCAATGGTTGAACTGCTCGGTGTTACTGAAGATCAGCCCCGGGGCAATGCTGATGCCCTGCTCTAACGCACGCACATGCAGCTCCTGAGTATTGACCCGCCCTGGCAGGCTCACCCAGAGGATGAAACCACCCGTCGGCCGGGTCATCTGGGTACCCTCCGGGAAGTGCTGCTGCACTGCCAACTGGTAGGCGCTGAGGTTCTTGCGATACTCCTGGCGGATGTAGCGCAGGTGCCGGTCGTAGCCGCCATTCTCCAGGTAGGCCGCCACCCCCATCTGCGTCACGCTGCAGGCCGAATGGGTGGTGAACGTTTGCAGGCGCTGGATTTCATCCTGGTAGCGGCCGGCGACCATCCAGCCAACGCGCACGCCGGGGGACAGGGTCTTGGAGAAGCTTGAACAGTAGATCACCCGGTCCAGCCGGTCGAACGCCTTCAGTGCCTTGGTCTTACCCTGCTCGAACATCAGCTCGCCATAGATGTCGTCCTCGACGATCTGGATATCGAAGTCCGATGCCAGCCGCAGCAATTGCTTCTGCCGCTCTTCCGGGACGGTGCCGCCCAGTGGGTTGCTCAGGCGCGTGGTCAGCACCAGGGCCTTGATCGACCACTGGTTGGCCGCCAGTTGCAAGGCTTCAAGGCTGATGCCCGTGGACGGGTCACTGGGGATTTCGATCACTTTCAGGCCCAGCAGGTCAGCCAACTGCAGCAAGCCGTAATAGGTCGGTGATTCGGCGGCGATCAGGTCGCCTGGGCGGGTCAGCACGCGCAGCGACATCTGCAAGGCATCGACGCAGCCATGGGTCACGATCACTTCACGCGGGTCGACCAGCACGCCGGCATCACGCATGCGAATGGCGATCTGCCGGCGCAGCGGCTCGAAACCGGGGCTGAACATGTAGCTGAAGGCGCGCGGGCTGTGGAAGCGCGTCACCTTGGCAATTTGTTGATGCAGGGCGCGCACCGGCAGGTAGTCGACATGCGGTACGGCAGCACCGAACGGGAACACGCCATCACGGCGCGCCTCGGTCAACACCTGCTGGATGATGCTGGCACGGGTGACCAGGCCAGGGCGCTCCACACGGGCGATGTCCGGAGTTTGCGCGGTCAGGGCCGGGGTCTGGTGCACGTAGTAGCCAGACTGCGGCCGCGCGCGAATCAACCCCTGGTCTTCGAGGTTGGCATAGGCCTGCAGCACCGTGGCATGGCTGACATTGAGCTGGGCGCTCATCTTGCGCACGGAGGGTACCCGCTCGCCTGGCTGGTAGACACCGCGGCGGATGTCATCGGCCAGTTGCTGGGCGATACGCTGGTACAGCAGCAGGTTGGTCATGGCTGGATCTCGACGCGCGGACGGGCTCGTTATTCTTGTGCGACTCACTGACGGTAGAGGATACCGTAACAGTTGCAAAGTGTACTGGGACAGATGGCAGAGTCGCCACAACATCTTAGGCGCCTGCGAGATCGAGCGCCGCCCGCGCGGCGCATCGCGGGCAAGCCCGCTCCTACATTTGTTGCAACGTGCCAAACCTGTAACGCCATGGTTGCCCGCCTTGGCGCAAGTCTTGAGTCTTGCAAACCGGCTGACAACCATGGCCTGACAGGCATGGCCACGTTGCAACAAATGTAGGAGCGGATTTATCCGCGATGCGCCGCGCGGGCGGCGCTCGATCTAACAGGCGCAGACAATACCGAGGCGAACACCGACCCTCAGCGCGCGGGCGCGAGCCTGCCCTTCTCATCGGAAAACACGATCTCAACCCGACGGTTCTGCGCCCTGCCCCGCTCCGAGGCATTGGCCTCGATCGGATACTGGTCGCCATAACCTTCCACCTGCAGGCGCTTCTCGTCGATCCCCAGATCCACCAGCATGTCGGCCACGGATTGCGCGCGGTCGCGCGACAGCTTGATGTTGTCCTCGGGGGCGCCCGTGCTGTCGGTATAACCCTCGATACGCACCACCCGGCGCGGGTTCAATTGCAGGAACTGCACCAGCTTGAGCACGGTACGGCTGGCGGAGTTCTTCAGGTCGGCGCTACCGGTGTCGAACAGCACGTCACCCAACGTCATCACCAGGCCACGATCGGCCTGCTCCGAGGCCAGCGCAGCAATCTGCGACTCGACCCACTTGCCCTGCTGCTGCACGCTGGCCAGCTTGGCCTCGCGCAATGCCAACTGCAGGCGCTGACGCTCCAGGTCAAGCTTGGCTCGGCGCTCCTGGCTCAGCGCCAGCTTGGCATGCTCACTGGCGATCTCGCTGTACCGCTGGCTGAGGTAAGCGTAATGGCGGACATCGGAGCCAGTGCCGATGTAGCTGGACAGGCGCTCGGCTCGCGCCAGCGACTCGCCTGCGCGAATTACGTCACGCGGCGCACTGCGCAACACGTCGGAATCATCCTTGACCTTCTGGAAGGCAGCCGTGGCGTCATCCAGCGCGGCGCTGCTGCGCTGGCTGGCGCAACCCTGCAAACCGGTCGTTAACGCCAGCAACACCAACGCAGCCAATGGGGTACGACCAATCATGGCTGCACCTCCAGTTGCTTGCGCAAGCGCTTGACCCGCGTCTGCAACAACTGCAGCTGCTCTTCACTCTTCTGGTTAAGCACCTGGGCTTCGGCCAGGCGCGCATCCAGCTCGGCCTGCTCGGCGCGCATGCGTGCATCGCGGTAGTCTTCAGTCAGCATGTTGCTCTTGGCCCGGGCCAGCTTGTCTTCCGCCAGCTTCAGCGTTTCGACCTGTTCGGTGGCGCCGACGGCCCTGGCCTGTTCCAGTGCCTGTTCGGAAATGCGCATCTGCTGGTCAGGCGCCGGATCATTGGCGCAGCCAGCCAGGCCGAGCACGGCCAGGGCAAGGATTAGTGGTTGGGTTCTCACGCAATCTTCCTAGTGTTTGGGGGCGTCCGCTGGCACCTGCAACTGCGCTTTCCAGCGCTCGACATTACGTTGCAGCACGGCCTCGGACGCACCGGAGATCGGCAATTCTGTCAGTTTTTTCGCCAATTGCCCACGCAACCAGCTGTCATTGCAAGCCGAGTTGTGCGACAACGCCAGGTACAGGCCCGGCCGATCCACCGGCAGGCCGCGGGCGATCAGGTCATTGCTCATGCCCAGGCTCTGGGCCATGGCCATACCCGAATAGCGGCCGGCGAGCACATAGTCCACCTGGCCGAGCACCAGTTTCTGGAAGGCCTGGGTAAGGTTCTGCGCCGGCACCAGTTTGAGCTGGGCCTTGGCAAAGTCGGTGAAGGCCGGCGTCAGCCGCGCGTGCTCGGACAAACTGCCCTGGTAATTGGCCAGGTCTGCCGGGCCATTGAAGGTCAGTTCGGCATCGTGGCGCGTCCACACCAGGTACTCGTTGAGCTGCAAGGGTGGGTGGATATAGTCCAGCGCGGTCAACTGTTCCACCAGCATGGGGGTATCGAGCAGCAAGTCCATACGCCCACTGCGTACTTCCTCCAGCGCCTGGTCGCGACGGCCTGCATTCAGCACTTCTACCTTCACACCCAGCTCGCCAGCCACCTGGCGCAACAGGTCGACGTTGGCGCCAATCAGGTGCTTCGGGTCTTTCGGGTCTTGCCACGAATAGGGCGGCGCATCAGGGCTACCGGTTGCCACCAGGCGCTCGCATTTACCTGCGGCCATGGCCAGTGGTGACATCAACAGCGCCACACATGCCAGCGCCCTGCCCGTTCCGCGCAACATCATCCCTCACTCCTTGTATTGCTTGATCCAGCCCTATCGCCGGCAAGCCAGCCCACAGGTACTGCACCGCCCTGAAGCGCCTCGCTGTACCTGTAGAAGCTGGCTGGCTGGCAAAAGGGCCGCAACAGACCACAAAAAAACCCGGCCCCCTGTACGAGGGCCGGGTTCTTTATAAGTGAAGCAGGCGGATCAGACCAGCTTTTCCAGCTCCGGAACCGCTTCGAACAGGTCAGCGACCAGGCCGTAGTCGGCTACCTGGAAGATCGGCGCTTCTTCGTCCTTGTTGATCGCAACGATCACTTTGGAGTCTTTCATGCCGGCCAGGTGCTGGATCGCGCCGGAGATACCGACGGCGATGTACAGCTGTGGTGCAACGATCTTGCCGGTCTGGCCAACCTGCATGTCGTTCGGCACGAAGCCGGCGTCGACTGCGGCGCGCGAGGCACCGACGGCAGCGCCGAGCTTGTCGGCCAGGCTGTACAGGTGCTTGAAGTTGTCACCGTTGCCCATGCCACGGCCGCCGGAGACGACGATCTTG
>NZ_JBDJLK010000009.1:0-102228 GCF_039673335.1 Pseudomonas sp. TWI929 | reverse complement strand
CACAGGTACATCACTGCCCTCAGGCCTTGTGATATCCCTGTGGGAGCGGGTTTACCCGCGAAGAGGCCGGCACAGGTTACGCACCATGCGGTGGCAAGCCGATGCCCGCTGGCGCTATGCTGGGGCATATTCCAGCATGAGCAACCGCCCTCCCCCCATGTCCCAGGTGATCCTCAAGACCCCCGCCCAAATCGACCTGATGCGCCGCGCCGGCCAGTTGCTGGCCCAGGTGTTCGCCGACCTCGACAGTTTCATCCGCCCCGGCGTGACCACCATGCAGATCAACGACCGCGCCGAGGCGTTCATTGTCGATACGCTCAAGGCGCGGCCGGCGAGCAAGGGCCAGTACGGCTTCCCCTACTCGCTTAATACCTCGGTGGACCACGTGGTGTGCCATGGCATGCCCAAGGTCGATGAAGTGCTCAAGGAAGGTTCGATCATCAACGTCGACATCACCTTGGAGCAAGGCGGCTACATTGCCGACTCGTCGAAGATGTACAGCATCGGGCAGATCAGCGATGAGGCCCGACGCTTGGTCGACACCACCTACGAGGCGCTGTGGAAAGGCATCGAGCAGGTACGCCCGGGGGCGACGCTGGGTGATATCGGCCATGCCGTGCAGGCCCATGCCGAGGCGGCGGGCTACAGCGTGGTGCGTGAGTATTGCGGGCATGGCATTGGCCAGCAGATGCACGAGGGGCCAGAGGTGCTGCACTTTGGCGCGCGCGGCATGGGCATGAAGCTGAAGCCGGGGATGGTGTTTACCATCGAGCCGATGGTCAACCAAGGTGGGCGTGGCACACGCGAGTTGAAGGATGGCTGGACGGTGATTACCCGTGACCACAGCTTGTCGGCGCAGTGGGAGCACACGGTGGCGGTGACTGAGGATGGGTTTGAAGTGCTGACGTTGCGGGAAGAGGAGCGTCGTAGCTGAGATTGCAGGGGCTGCTGGGGCTGCTTTGCCGGCGATGAGGCCAGTACAGGCAGCACAGGACAGTTGCTCCCACTGGGTAAGCGGCGCCTGTGAGTTATTTGGCAGACAGCAGAAACAAAAAAAGCGACCCTAAGGTCGCTTTCTTTGTTACTTCCGGGTGTTCAGTAGGCCCTGGAAGTGGAATATGGCGCAGCGGACGGGACTCGAACCCGCGACCCCCGGCGTGACAGGCCGGTATTCTAACCGACTGAACTACCGCTGCGCTATACATCGAGTGGTGGGTGATGACGGGATCGAACCGCCGACCCTCTGCTTGTAAGGCAGATGCTCTCCCGGCTGAGCTAATCACCCATGTCTCTCGGTGTGGCGCGCATTCTACGGGCGACTTGGCGCTCTGGCAAGCACTTATCGAAGTTTTTGCAAATTTAAATCAGCCCACAAAATTCAGGCACAAAAAAAGCGACCCTAAGGTCGCTTTCTCTGTTACTTCCGGGTGTTCAGTGGGCCCTGGAAGTGGAATATGGCGCAGCGGACGGGACTCGAACCCGCGACCCCCGGCGTGACAGGCCGGTATTCTAACCGACTGAACTACCGCTGCGCTATACATCGAGTGGTGGGTGATGACGGGATCGAACCGCCGACCCTCTGCTTGTAAGGCAGATGCTCTCCCGGCTGAGCTAATCACCCTTCGTCTCGGTGTGGCGCGCATTCTACGGACGGCCTTGCACCGTGGCAAGCACTATTTAAACTTTTTTCAAAAAAAAACCCATTCCTTTCAAAGACCTAGCGTTACCGGGTGTTTCTTTGCCGCAGAAGCCGCTGCTGGCCCTCTGACAGGGTTGGCCTGAGAGCACTGCTCGGAGAATAATGCCCGCCTTATGCATTAAGGAGAGATTGCCCCTCATGTGGTTCAAGAACCTGCTGACCTACCGCCTGACCCAGGAAGTACCGTTCGAGCCTGAAGCGCTGGAAGCCGCCCTGGCCAGCAAGCCGGCCCGCCCTTGCGCCAGCCAGGAGCTGACCACCTATGGTTTCGTCGCGCCGTTCGGCAAAGGCGAAGACGCTCCCCTGGTGCATGTCAGCGGCGAGTACCTGCTGATTGCCGCACGCAAGGAAGAACGCATCCTGCCTAGCAGCGTGGTCAATGACGCGGTCAAGGAAAAGGTCGAAGAGATCGAGACCGAGCAGATGCGCAAGGTCTATAAAAAGGAACGCGACCAGATCAAGGACGAGATCATCCAGGCCTTCCTGCCGCGCGCGTTCATCCGCCGCTCGATGATCTTCGCCGCCATCGCCCCGCGCCAGGGTGTGATCCTGGTCAACTCGGCCAGCGCCAAGCGTGCCGAAGACCTGCTGTCGACCCTGCGTGAAGTGATGGGCTCGCTGCCGGTACGCCCGGCCACCGTGAAGATCGCACCAACCGCCACCATGACCGACTGGGTCAAGTCGCAGCAAGCCGCTGAAGGCTTCTATGTGCTGGACGAGTGCGAACTGCGCGACACCGCTGAAGATGGCGGCATTGTGCGCTGCAAGCGCCAGGACCTGACCAGCGAGGAAATCCAGCTGCACCTGAGCACTGGCAAGGTGGTCACCCAACTGGCCCTGGCCTGGCAAGACAAGCTGTCGTTCATTCTGGACGACAAGATGGTGATCAAGCGCCTGAAGTTCGAAGAGCTGCTGCAGGAGCAGGCCGAGCAGGATGGTGGTGATGAGGCTGCACAGCAGTTCGACGCCAGCTTCCAGTTGATGATGATGACCTTTGCCGAATTCCTGCCGGTGCTGTTCGAGGCACTGGGTGGCGAGGAGATTCCGCAAGGGGTTTGAGGTAATTGATGTACCGGTGCTGGCCTGAAAGATATTTTTCGCCTGCACCGGCCCTATCGCCGGCAAGCCAGCTCCCACAGGTACGCCACAGTATTCGGAACCTGTGGCGTACCCGTGGGAGCTGGCTTGCCGGCGATAGGGCCATTGAAATTCACAAAGCTATAGATAGAAAAGGACTTGCCCCATGCGTGCCCTCGCCGCCCTCAGCCGCTTTGTCGGCAATACCTTCGCCCTGTGGGTGCTGGTGTTCGCCGTACTGGCCTTCCTGCAACCGCAATGGTTCATCGCCCTGAAGGTGGCCATCGTGCCGCTGCTGGGCCTGGTGATGTTCGGCATGGGCCTCACCCTCAAGCTCGACGACTTCGCCGCCCTCGCCCGCCAGCCCTGGCGGGTGATGCTGGGTGTGGTCGCGCACTTCGTGATCATGCCGGGCATGGCCTGGCTGCTGTGCCAACTGTTCCACCTGCCGCCGGAAATCGCCGTGGGCGTGATCCTGGTGGGTTGCTGCCCGAGCGGCACGGCGTCGAACGTGATGGTCTGGTTGTCGCGGGGCGACCTGGCGCTGGCGGTGGCAATTGCCGCAGTCACTACCCTGCTGGCCCCGCTGCTGACCCCGGCGCTGATCTGGTTCCTGGCTTCGGCCTGGTTGCCGGTATCCTTCATGGACATGTTCTGGTCGATCCTGCAGCTGGTAATGCTGCCGATCGTGCTTGGCGTAGTGGCCCAGCGCCTGCTCGGTACCCGGGTGCAGGCGGCGGTGCAGGTGCTGCCGCTGGTGTCGGTGGTGAGCATCGTGATGATCGTGTGCGCGGTGGTGGCAGCCAGCCAGGCGAAGATCGCCGAGTCGGGGCTGCTGATCATGGCGGTGGTGATGCTGCACAACAGCTTTGGCTATTTGCTGGGGTACCTGACCGGCAAGCTGTGCAAGCTGCCACTGGCCCAGCGCAAGTCACTGGCGCTGGAGGTGGGCATGCAGAACTCCGGGCTGGGGGCAGCGTTGGCGGCGGCGCATTTTTCGCCGCTGGCGGCGGTGCCGAGTGCGTTGTTCAGCGTTTGGCACAACATTTCCGGGGCGCTGCTGTCGACCTGGTTCCGGCGCATGGGGGAGCCTGGGGTTGAGGCTGAACAGGTGGAGCCGGCCAGGCATTGATGTTGGCTGTGCGGGCCTCTTCGCGGGTAAACCCGCTCCCACAGGGGCTCCACAGATTCGGACATTGTGGTGACCCTGTGGGAGCGGGTTCACCCGCGAAGAGGCCCATACAGGCTTGCTCTGAAACCTGCAGATGTGCACCATATTGCCCACTGTGAGGACGGCCTCACGACGCACCGCGTGACCATTCCGGGGACGGCCCCATCATTTGAACGATGGAGACGCACCATGTCCTGGATCATCCTGTTCTTCGCCGGCCTGTTCGAGGTCGGCTGGGCCGTTGGCCTGAAATACACCGACGGCTTCAGCAAGCCACTGCCCACCGTACTCACCGTTGCCGCCATGGTCATCAGCCTGGGCCTGCTGGGCCTGGCCATGAAGGAATTGCCGCTAGGCACCGCCTATGCCATCTGGACCGGGGTCGGTGCCGTCGGCACGGTAATCGCCGGCATCATCCTGTTCGGCGAGTCGATGGCCCTGGTACGGCTGGTCAGCGTGGCGCTGATCATTACCGGCCTGGTCGGCCTGAAAGTCAGCGCCAGCTAACCCCCCTGCCCTAACGCAGGTTGCCGCGCAGGCGGCTGACCTGCTCACGTAGCACCTCTGGCTGCGCCGCTTCCACCGGGATGGCGGCGCCCGCCACGATGGTCACCCGCGACCACAGGCGCTTGAAAAAGCCCTTGGCCGGATCACGGCTGAAGAAGCTGCCCCACAACCCCTGCAAGGCCAGCGGAATCACCGGCACTGGCGTTTCTTCGAGGATGCGGTTGACCCCACCCTTGAACACATCGATCTCGCCATCGCCAGTCAGCTTGCCCTCCGGGAAAATGCACACCAACTCACCATCGGCCAGGTACTCGGCAATACGCGCGAAGGCGCGTTCGTAGGTGGCCAGATCCTCGTTGCGCCCGGCAATCGGGATGGCTCCCGCAGTGCGGAACACGAAGTTGAGCACCGGCAGGTTGTAGATCTTGTAGTACATGACGAAGCGGATCGGCCGGCGGATCGCCCCACCCAACAGCAGCGCATCGACGAACGACACGTGGTTGCACACCAGCAATGCCGCACCTTCATCGGGGATGCGCTCCAGGTCACGGTGCTGCACGCGATACATCGAATGGCTAAGCAGCCAGATGAGGAAGCGCATGGTGAACTCGGGCACGATCCTGAAGATATAGGCGTTGACCGCGATGTTGAGCAGCGAGACCACCAGGAACAGCTGTGGGATGCTCAGCTCGGCCAGGCCCAGCAGGATGATGGTGAGCACCGCCGACACCACCATGAACAAGGCATTGAGGATGTTGTTGGCGGCGATCACCCGGGCGCGCTGGTCCTCGGCCGTGCGGGCCTGAATCAGCGCATACAGCGGCACGATATAGAAGCCGCCGAACACACCGAGGCCGACGATCGCCAGCAAGATCCACCACGCCTGGCTCATGCCCAGCAGCGCCAGCCAGTCATGCGGCGCCGCCGCAGCCGGCACATCGCCGGAGTGCCACCACCACAACAGGCCGAACAGGGTCAGGCCGAACGAGCCGAACGGCACCAGGCCGATTTCCACCTTGCGCCCGCTAAGCCGTTCGCACAGCAGCGAGCCCAGCGCGATACCCACCGAAAACAGCGTCAGCACCAGGGTCACTACCGTGCCGTCACCGTGCAGCCAATCCTTGGCGTAGGCCGGGATCTGCGTGAGGTAGATGGCGCCAACGAACCAGAACCACGAGTTGCCGACGATCGAGCGCGACACCGCCGGCGGCTGGCCCAGGCCCATGCGCAAGATCGCCCACGACTGCTTGAAGATGTTCCAGTCCAGTGGCATGTTCGGCGAAGCAGCGGCAGCCCGCGGGATCCAGCGGCTGGCCAGGTAGCCAAGCACCGCCGTGCCGACCACGCCGCCAGCCACCACCGTGGCGTAGCTGTCGGCCAACATCATCACCCCGGCACCGATGGTACCGGCGAGGATGGCGAGGAAGGTGCCGGTTTCCACCAGCCCGTTGCCACCGACCAACTCTTCCTCACGCAAGGCCTGCGGCAGGATCGAGTACTTCACCGGGCCGAACAGCGCCGAGTGGGTACCCATGCCGAACAGCGCTACCAGCATCAGCGCCAGGTGGTTGGTGATAAAGCCCAACGCTCCGACCGCCATGATGGCGATTTCAGCCAGTTTGATTGCACGGATCAGCGCGTCCTTGGCGAACTTTTCGCCAAACTGCCCGCCCAGCGCCGAGAACAGGAAAAACGGCAGGATGAACAGCAAAGCGCACAGGTTGACCCAGATCGACCGGTCACCGTCGCCCAGACTGAGCTTGAACAGGATCGCCAGGATCAGCGACTGCTTGAACAGGTTGTCGTTTAAGGCACCCAGCGACTGGGTGATGAAAAACGGCAGGAAGCGCCGTTTGCCGAGCAAGGTGAATTGCGAGGAGTGACTCATCGTCCTTGGTCCTGAGGGCTTTTCAATTGGAGGCGCGCCGGGCGCGTCAGGCCACAAATCTGCATGGGAAATGCGTGGCCTGGCAAGTACCGGCGCAGACATGGCCAAGTGGCATTGGCCCTGTGCAGCTCCCACAGGGATCGCGCAGGCCTTCGGTTATTGCTTATGCTTGAGCCCGGCAACCAGAACAACAAGGACGTGGTAATGCTCGCCGCCATAAAACGCTACCCGCACACCGTTCGCCTGCTGCTCACCACCACTTTCACCCTCACCGTCGCCCGCGCCCTCACCCTGCCCTACCTGGTGGTGTACCTGGCCGACAACTTCCAGCTGCCGATCAGCCAGATCGGCCTGCTGATCGGTGGCGCGCTGATCATCGCCTCGTTGCTGAGCCTGTATGGCGGCCATCTGGTCGACACCTTGCGCAACCATACGCTGGTCAGCGCCAGCACCCTGTTGTTCGCCCTGGCCTTCGTCGGCGCAGTCGCCAGCCGCTCGGCGCTGCTGTTCTTTTTGTGCCTGGTGCTGATCAACCTGGCCCTGGCGGTGGTCGACATTGCCGCCAAGGCGGGCTTCTGCGCGCTGCTGCCAGTGGAAGAGCGGGCCGAGGTGTTCGCCATCAAGTACACCCTGAGCAACGTCGGCTACGCTGCCGGCCCGCTACTGGGCGTGGCCATGCTGGAGCTGAACGACCATATGCCGTTCATCGCCTCTGCCCTGCTTGGCCTGGCCATGTGCCTCGCCTACTGGCGCCTGGGCGACCGCAGCCTGCTGGCCAGCACGCCAGACAAGCCTGCGGCCGGCTTCGGCCAGGTGGCGCTGGGGCTTGCGCGTGACCGGCGGCTGGTGTGCTTCACCTTGGGTGGGGTGCTGAGTGCGGTGGTGTTCGGCCAGTTCACCGCCTACCTGTCGCAGTACCTGGTGGTGACCAGCAGCCCGGCCGAGGCCGCGCGGCTGGTCGGCTACCTGGTGACCACCAACGCGGTGACGGTGATTGCCCTGCAGTACCTGATTGGCCGGCGCATCAGCCGCCAGCGCCTGATGCCCTGGCTACTGGCCGGCATGGGCCTGTTCATTGCCGGGTTGCTGGGCTTTGCGATGGCGGGTTCAGTGCTGGCATGGTGCCTGGCGATGCTGGTGTTCACCCTGGGCGAGATCATCGTCATCCCGGCCGAGTACATGTTCATCGACCTGATCGCCCCGGAGCATCTGCGCGGGGTGTATTACGGTGCGCAGAACCTGTCCAACCTGGGGGCAGCGCTGGGGCCGGTGATGGTGGGGTTTGCCCTGGTGCAGTTGTGGCCGGGGGCGATCTTCTACCTGCTGGTTTTGTCGGTGATACTGGCAGGGGTGTTTTATGGGTTGGGTACCCGAAAATATTGATGTTTTGTTTCAGATCAATCGCGAGCAAGCTCGTTCCTACAACCATCGTCGGCGCTGACGAACCGGCACCTGCGTGCCAGACTGATTGATCGGGACCGCGTTATCTTTTTGCTTCGGAGTCTTCATGTCGTTGTCCAGCGGGCTGATCGCCGTGGTCGCCCTGGCCTATATGGCCGTCATGTTCGCCATCGCCTTCTATGGCGACCGCCGCAGCACGCCGTTGCCGCCGAAGCTGCGTGCCTGGGTGTACAGCCTGTCGCTGGCCGTGTACTGCACCAGCTGGACCTTCTTCGGCGCAGTCGGCCAAGCCGCCGAACAGCTCTGGGCGTTCCTGCCGATCTACCTGGGCCCGGTGTTGCTGTTGATCTTCGCCCCTTGGGTGCTGCAGAAGATGGTGCTGATCAGCAAGCAGCAGAACATCACCTCGATCGCCGACTTCATCGCCGCGCGCTACGGCAAGTCGCAAACCCTGGCCGTGGTGGTGGCGCTTATCTGCCTGATCGGCGTGCTACCGTACATCGCCTTGCAACTCAAGGGCATCGTGTTGGGCGTGAACCTGCTGATTGGCGCCAACGCCGACGCCACCGGCACCCGCGTGCAGGACACAGCGCTGGTGGTGTCGCTGGTGCTGGCGCTGTTCGCCATCGTCTTCGGTACCCGCAGCCTGGATGTAACCGAACACCACCGCGGCATGGTCCTGGCCATTGCCTTCGAGTCGCTGATCAAGCTGCTGGCCTTCCTCGCCGTGGGCATCTTCGTCGTCTTCAACCTGTATGACGGTTTCGACGACCTGTTCAGCCAGGCCCGCCAGTCGATCCACTTGCAGGACTATTGGCAAGAGACCATCAACTGGCCGTCGATGGTGGTGCAAACCGCCGTGGCGATGATGGCGATCATCTGCCTGCCGCGGCAGTTCCACGTCACCGTGGTGGAGAACATCGAACCGCAGGACATGCGCCTGGCACGCTGGGTGTTTCCGATGTACCTGGCGCTGGCTGCGTTGTTCGTGGTGCCGATTGCCCTGGCCGGGCAGATGTTGCTGCCGGGCACGGTGATTTCCGACTCGTTCGTCATCAGCCTGCCGCTGGCCGAGGCGCACCCGAGCCTGGCCCTGCTGGCGTTCATTGGCGGCGCTTCGGCGGCCACCGGCATGGTCATCGTCGAGGCCGTGGCGTTGTCGACCATGGTCTCCAACGACATGCTGCTGCCCTGGCTGCTGCGCCGCCAGAACGCCGAGCGGCCATTCGAGGCATTCCGCCACTGGATGCTTTCGGTGCGCCGGGTAACCATCGTGGTGATCCTGCTGCTGGCCTATGTCAGCTACCGCCTGCTGGGCTCCACGGCCAGCCTGGCGACCATCGGCCAGATCGCCTTTGCCGCCGTCACCCAGCTGACCCCGGCCATGCTCGGCGCGCTGTACTGGAAGCAGGCCAACCGCCGCGGCGTGTTCGCCGGCCTGGCCGCAGGCATCTTCCTGTGGTTCTACACCCTGGTACTGCCAATTGCCGCACATAGCCTGGGCTGGTCGCTGCAGCTGTTCCCAGGGCTGGCATGGCTGCATGGCAACCCGCTTAACCTGCCAATCAGCCCGTTGACCCAAGGCGTGGTGCTGTCGCTGGCCGGCAACTTCACCCTGTTCGCCTGGGTTTCGGTGCTGTCACGCACGCGGGTTTCCGAGCACTGGCAGGCAGGCCGCTTCATCGGCCAGCAAACCGCCCGCCCCAGCAGCAAGCCGCTGCTGGCAGTACAGATCGACGACCTGCTGACCCTGGCCTCACGCTTCGTCGGCGAGGAGCGCGCGCGGCAGAGCTTCATCCGCTTCGCCTACCGCCAGGGCAAGGGCTTCAACCCCAACCAGAACGCCGACGGCGACTGGATCGAGCACACCGAGCGCCTGCTGGCCGGCGTGCTCGGCACCTCGTCGACCCGCGCCGTGGTCAAGGCAGCCATCGAAGGCCGCGACATGCAGCTGGAAGACGTGGTGCGCATCGCCGACGAAGCCAGCGAAGTGCTGCAGTTCAACCGCGCCTTGCTGCAAGGCGCCATCGAGAACATCAACCAGGGCATCAGCGTGGTTGACCAGAACCTGCACCTGGTGGCGTGGAACCGCCGCTACCTGGAACTGTTCAACTACCCCGACGGACTGATCAGCGTGGGCCGGCCGATTGCCGACATCATCCGCTACAACGCCGAACGCGGCCTGTGCGGCCCGGGCGAAGCGCAGGTGCATGTGGCGCGGCGCCTGCACTGGATGCGCCAAGGCCGCGCGCATTCCTCCGAGCGCCTGTTCCCCAATGGCCGGGTGATCGAGCTGATCGGCAACCCGATGCCGGGCGGCGGCTTCGTCATGAGCTTTACCGACATCACCCCATTCCGCGAGGCCGAACAGGCCCTGCGTGATTCCAACGAAGGCCTGGAGCAACGGGTGGCGGAACGTACCCATGAGCTGTCGCAGCTGAACCAGGCACTGTCCGAAGCCAAGAGCCAGGCCGAAGCGGTGAGCAAGTCCAAGACCCGCTTCCTGGCCGCAGTCAGCCATGACCTGATGCAACCGCTGAACGCTGCACGGCTGTTCTCCGCTGCCTTGTCGCAGCAGGCCGAAGGCATGAACGAAGAGGCCCAGCAACTGGTGCAGCACATGGACAGCTCGCTGCGTTCGGCCGAAGAGCTGATCAGCGACCTGCTGGACATCTCGCGCCTGGAAAACGGCAAGATCACCCCGGATGCCAAGCCGTTCGCCCTCAATGAACTGTTCGATACCCTGGGTGCCGAGTTCAAGGTGCTGGCTGCCGAGAAAGGCCTGGAGTTCCGCCTGCGCGGCAGCCGCCTGCGGGTAGACAGCGACATGAAGCTGCTGCGCCGGGTGCTGCAGAACTTCCTCACCAATGCCCTGCGCTACGGCAAAAGCCCGATCCTGCTAGGCGTGCGCCGTCAGGGCGAGCGCCTGTGGCTGGAGGTGTGGGACCGTGGCCCGGGCATCGCCGACGACAAGCTGCAGGTGATCTTCCAGGAGTTCAAGCGCCTGGACAGCCACCAGACCCGCGCCGAAAAAGGCCTGGGCCTGGGCCTGGCGATCGCCGACGGCCTGTGCCGGGTGCTGGGGCATACGCTGGAAGTGCGCTCATGGCCGGGCAAAGGCACCGTGTTCCGCGTCAGTGTGCCGATTGCCCGCCAGGCCGCCCCGGCACCTGCAGCCCCAGTGGAGCAAGGCGGCCAACCACTGGCCGGGCTGCAGGTGCTGTGCGTGGACAACGAAGACAGCATCCTGATCGGCATGAACAGCCTGCTCAGCCGATGGGGCTGCCAGGTATGGACCGCGCGCAACCAGGCCGAATGCGAAGCCCTGCTGGCCAAAGGCATGCGCCCGCACCTGGCATTGGTGGACTACCACCTGGATGACGGTGAGACCGGTACCGGGCTGATGGGCTGGCTACGTGCGCGCCTGGGTGAGCCAGTGCCGGGCGTGGTGATCAGTGCTGACGGCAGCAAGGAAACCATCGCCATGGTGCACGCCTCAGGCCTGGACTACCTGGCCAAGCCGGTCAAGCCTGCGGCCCTGCGCGCCATGCTCAATCGCCATCTGAGCCTGGTTCAGTAACGGCTTCGTCGGGCAAGGCCTCGTCGGACAGCGCCCGCTCCAGCAGGTCAGCCGGCAGGCTCTTGCTGGCGCGGGCGCCCAGCAGCTTCAGCTGTTCGCTGCGGCTGACCAGGTTGCCGCGCCCTTCGCACAGTTTGTTGCGCGCAGAAGCATAAGCCTTGTCCACCTGCTGCAGGCGGCTGCCCAGTTCGTCCAGGTCCTGGATGAACAGCACGAACTTGTCGTACAGCCAGCCAGCGCGCTCGGCGATTTCGCGGGCGTTCTGGCCCTGGCGTTCCTGCTTCCACAAGCTGTCGATCACCCGCAGGGTGGCGAGCAAGGTGGTGGGGCTGACAATCACGATCTGCCGGTCGAAGGCTTCCTGGAACAGGTTCGGCTCGGCCTGCAGGGCTGCCGAGAAGGCCGCCTCGATAGGCACGAACAGCAATACGAAATCCAGGCTGTGCAGGCCTTCGAGGCGGTTGTAGTCCTTGCTCGACAGGCCTTTGACGTGGCTGCGCAGCGACTGCACGTGCTGCTTGAGTGCAGCCTCGTCGTTGCCGGCAACGAACTGCTGGTACGCGGTGAGGCTGACCTTGGCGTCCACCACCACCTGCTTGTCGCCGGGCAGCATGATCAGCACATCGGGCTGGAAACGCTCGCCATCGGCGCTTTTCAGGCTGACTTGGGTCTGGTATTCGCGGCCCTTCTCCAGGCCGGCATGCTCCAGCACCCGTTCGAGGATCAGTTCGCCCCAGTTGCCCTGGGTTTTCTGGCCCTTCAGGGCCTGGGTCAGGTTGGTGGCTTCGTCGGACAGGCGCAAGTTGAGTTGTTGCAGGCGCTCCAGCTCCTTGCCCAGCGAGAAGCGCTCGCGGGCTTCTTGCTGGTAGCTCTCTTCCACACGTTTTTCGAAGGCGTGGATGCGCTCCTTGAGCGGGTCGAGCAACTGGCCCAGGTGCTGCTGGCTGGTCTGGGCGAAGCGTTGCTCGCGCTCGTCGAAGATCTTGGTGGCCATGTCGGCGAACTGGGCACGCAAGGTGTCGCGGGCTTCCTGCAGGTCTTCCAGGCGTTGCTGGTGGCTTTCCTGCTGTTCGCGCAGTTCGGCGCCCAGGCGTGCCGTATGCGCCTCCAGGCGGCGCAGTTCGGCTTCGCGGTTGGCGCGCTCAAGGCTCCAGGCGTGGGCGGCGTCACGGGCGTTGTCACGGTCGATCTGCAGCAGCTCCAGTTCGCGCCCCTGGGCCGCCAGCTGGGCCTGCTTGGCGGTATTGGCTTCGCTGAGGTCGCTGACCTCGTCGCGGCTGGCGTCCAGCTGCGCCTGCAAGCCGGCCTGGGCCAACTGGGCGGCGTTGAGGCGCTCTTCGAGCAAAGCTTGCTCGCCTTGCCGCGCGCCCTGACGGCGTTGCACCTGCATGACCCACCCCAGGCAGGGTAACGCGCCTGCCACCAAGCCCAGCAGAATGCTGGCCAGATCCACTGTCATGCTTACCCCGAAAGATCCTGGATGATTGCTGCGCAGCTTATCAGCCTAAGCGCTGTGTTGCCTGTGCCGGCCTCTTCGCGGGTAAACCCGCTCCTACAGGTACTGCGCAAGCCTGAAGGCAGAGGTGATCCTGTGGGAGCGGGCGTGCCCGCGAAGAGGCCGGAACAGGCAACACAGCTCAGACAGGGAACCACTGCCGCAACAGCCGCCGCGCTTCCTGCGAGCCCTGCCCCGCCGCCAGCTCCAGCCAATACCGCGCCTGCTCCGGTTCGTTGTGCTGGCACAGCCGCGCGTACTCCAGCTGCGCGCGCCGGTCGCCAGCACGGGCTGCCTGGCGCAGCAGTTCATGGCCAATGCGCCGGTCGCGGGCATTGCCGCAATCTCGGCACAGCATCTGCCCCAGGCGACTTTGCGCCACCACCACGCCCTGGCGCGCCGGTTGTTTAAGCAGGCGCCCTGCCAAGTGCTTGACCTGGGGCTTGTCGCCCAGGCGCGGGTTGTCGAGCAGCCACAAGGCCACTTTCAGGGAAAAGCGTTTGGGAGGAGGCGCAGGCGTCGATGCAGCGGGGTTGGCGAGGTGTTTACCGCGAAACTTCATGAGCAACAGGTTTGGCAACTCGAAAGGCGCGCCACTCTACCCTTTTTTTTTCGCCCTGACCTGTCGATTTCTGGAGGATTGAAAAAAAATTTCAATGATCTTTTCTTGACGTTTTCGAGTGGATGACCAACCGGTCTGTCGGCGCATGTAGATTGTCGGACAGTTCACTGTATTGCTGGCACGCCCGTCCTAGAGCAAGCGCTCGGGACAATCCACAGTTCCTGTGGATAACTCGGTGGACAACCCCCTCACATCCCCCGCAAACCCCTATGAATTGGGGCCTTCAGTCAAACTGACGATTTTTTCACCAGCTAGAAATAGTGTTTTTTTTCATTGACTTAACCGCCCAGTCAAGGCATTGGCGAGGCAATCGAGACGTGTTGCCGGCCTGTTACAAGCGCCGCCCCGAATGTGAACAAGTGCACCAGAACCCCTCATTCGAGTGCACGAAATAGGTACATCCGGCCTGATACGGGCCATTTGCCCCCTCTTCCCAGCAAGGCAAATACGCGCCATACTGCTCGGCTCACCTGAACTAGCGCATAATGCTTGCCAAGCGCCTGCATTTTCGGTAAGGTGTGCTCCGTTAGTACCAAGCTGAAAGTCAATTTTGGCCTAAAGCGTCCTTGCAGACCCACTCCTCCCAATGAGTGGCCCTGTTGAAACCAGGACCGGCCTATTCGATGATTCACTCGCCAGCCCTGCGCTGCTCAAGCACGAATCACGTGACCGATTGATCAGGATTCCACCCGACGGCCTAGAACCTTGGCCCCGACGTGCTGCCTGCCTTCCGAAGTACCTACCAGTCAGCCCAAGCGCCCACCTTTGATTGCGCTCCCTCTGGCTGCCCTGTTCCAGTCAGGTTCGTTCGTCCCTTAATAAAGGCGTCACTGGAACGTTTCTATCATGCACGGATCATAACCCCGTGTTTAAAGCAGGAACCTCCAACAATATGCAAACTCATCATCAGATTCAGGCTGCCATTGGCACCCTCTCCCAGGCCTTCTCGCCGTTGAAGTGCCTTATCGTTGCCCCACGCAAGGGCAGCTTCAGCTTCACCCTGGTAGACGAACACGGCGTCGCCTGCCACACCGAGCGCCTGTACCCCGAACAGTACAGCCGCAATGAACCGCTGCAGGCGGTCATCGCCCGGACTCGCCAGTCGCTCACCGCGTGATCGGCGAATACCGCGGCATTCAAGTGCTGAATCATCCCATCGCAAGCCTGCCTGAACGTTCTTGGCGTAATTGCCTTAGGGCATATAGCCCAGTGCGTCAGGCAGCAATCGATTTAAAAACAGCTCTTTACACCACGGTTATCACACTACACTTCAACTCGAGCGGTGCTTACCGCTTCCGGCGGGCCTGATCATTCACCAGCTGCCAAGCTCCAGCGCCCGTCCGGCCCTTTACTGCTCGAGGGCATCATGGGTATCGCGGCGAATGAATTGTGTCTGTATGTGATCCGACCCACCCTGGTCTACCTGAACCGTCACTGCGCCAGCGCCGAAGCCTTGTTGCTGGGCATCGCCGCCAGCCAGTCGGCACTTGGCTCGGCATTGCACGACCGACGTGGGCACGGCCTTTACCGCATTGGCGAGCACCGTCACCAGGCACTCTGGGACGACTATCTGGCCCGTGACCCCGACCTGGCCAGCATGATCCGCGGCCTGGCCAGCCAGCACGCCTTCCTTGGTGGCCCGCACCTGGAGCTTACCGTCAACCTGCGCTACTCCACCGCCATTGCCTGGATGCTCGTCGAAGAGCAGGCCACGCCACTGCCTGCGGCTGACGACTTGTTAGGCCTGGCACGGATCTGGCGCCAGATTTTCAACCCCCAAGGTCGCCTGCGCGACTTCACCCATGCCTGGCACACCTGCATAGATCAGAGATTGCCTCAGGCATCTTAAGAAGCGTCCTACAGCTTGACCGGATAAAAAGGAATTTTGGTCGGATTGTCCTACAAAACCGCTCTATCTCCTGCGATTGAGGCTATAGCGCGGCGCGTGATTTGTTGGTAGCTTTTCGCCCAGGAGATCCCAAGGAGTTTTCTAATAATGAAAAAAGTAATGCTCAAAACCTCCCTCGGCGTAGCTATTGCGCTTGCTTCCAGCCAACTGTTCGCCGCGGGCTTTGCGCTGAACGAACAAAGCATCAGCGGCATGGGCACCGGTTTTGCGGGACGTTCTTCTTCTGCCGAAGATGCCAGCACCGTGTATGGCAACCCTGCAGGCATGTCGCGCCTGAAACGTGAACAGGTCACCGTGGGCGGCGCTGCCGTCATCGCCAAGTCTGATATTTCCGGTCGTGGTAGCAATTTCGGGGGGGAAACCGATGGCGACATGGTCCCGTTCGTGGGCGTGCCCATGGGCTATTACGTCAAACCAATCGATGATCATTGGAGCGTAGGCTTCGGCGTTTACGTGCCATACGGCCTGATCACCGACTACGGTAGCGATGACGCTGCGCGCTATTGGGGCAAGAAGAGCAAGGTCGAGGTTGTCACCTTCCAGCCAACCATCAGCTATGCCTTCAACGACAAGGTATCGATCGGTTTTGGCCCGACCATCAACCGTATCAAGGGTGAGCTGGGCTCGAACCTGAGCAGCAAGGCCCTTCTGGGCGCCAATGGCCCTGACGGCGAAGTCAAGATCAAAGGCGACGACACCGCTATCGGTTACAACATCGGTGTTCTCGTTCAGGCTACAGACCGTACTCGCCTGGGCCTGACCTATCACTCGATGGTCGACTACAAGCTTGAAGGCAATACCCGGGTTTCCTACCCGATTCCACAGCTTGGTCTCAGCGGCAGGTTCGACGCCAGCCTGAAAATCAAGACGCCAGAGTCTGTGGACCTGTCGGTTACCCATGAGCTGGATGACCACTGGACGCTGTATGCGGGTAGCACCTGGACACGCTGGAGCCGCCTGGAGAGCATCATTGTCGAGAACGAAGCACCAGCGGGCTACCCGCTGAAAACCATCACTGAAGAGCAGAACTGGCATGACACCTGGGCCCACGCCATTGGTGCTGCCTACAAGGTGAACAAGGAGTGGACCCTGCGTGCAGGCTTCTCCGTTGACCAGTCGCCAACCAACAACCACGACCGCTCGCCGCGCATTCCTACCGGCGACCGCAAAGCGGTCAGCTTTGGTGCCGGTTGGAGCCCGAACGATGACATGACCATCGATGTTGCCTACTCCTACCTGTGGGAAGAGGACACCAAGGTCAACAATCTGCCTAGCTCGCAGTCGCAAGCCCTGTTGAAAGGCAGCTACCAGGCCAAGTACGAGAACAGCGCTCACGGTATTGGTGCATCCCTCACCTACCGCTTCTGATTCGTACGCGCTACATGAAAAACCGCCCTCGTGGCGGTTTTTTCATGCCTGCACCTGCCAGCTGTCACCCAGGCATTCGCGCAGGTAGTCCATGAATAGGCGTACCTTGGCGGTCATGGCGAAGCGGTCGGCCAGGCACAGGTAGATATCCATCGGTTCGGTCTGCGCGTAAGCCTGGCCGTTGTCACTGTATTCGAACAACGGCACCAATGCGCCGGAGGCCAGGTGCGGCCGCACGATGAACTCGGCCAGGCGGGTAATACCGCCATCGTGCAGGGCCATCTGGGTCAGGGCATCGATGTCGTCGCTGATCAATACACTGCCGAACTCCGCCTCGAAACGCAGCCCGTCGCGCATGAAGCCCCACCGCAGAAAGCGCCCATCCACCGGGTAGCGGAACACCAGGCAGCGATGATCGCGCAAGGCCTCGGGCGTAGCCGGCACGCCAGCGCCTTGCAGGTACCCGGGTGAGGCACAGCAAATGAACGGAATGCGGGCGATATGCCGGGCCAGCAGCTGGTCTTCCAGTTGCGGGGCAATGCGCAGGCTCACGTCGACGTCTTCTCGCGCATGGTTTACCCGGCGGTCAGTCGTTACCAACTCTATCGAAAGTAGGGGGTAGCGGGCACTGAACGCGGGTATCAGCGGTGCCAGCACGTGGCGGCCGAAGGCGGACGTCGAGGCGATGCACAGGCGCCCCTGGGGTTCACTGTCGGGTGTGGTGACGGCCTGCTCGGCCAGGGCCAGGTCGCGCTCGATGTGCCTGACACGCTCATAATACTGGGCACCAGCTGGCGTCAGCGCCATGCTGCGCGTGGTACGACTTAGCAGGCGCACCTGCAAATGGCCTTCCAGGCGTGCCAGGTTCTGGCTGACCGCTGCCGGGCTCAGCCCCAGGTTGCGTGCGCCAGCGGCGATGCTGCCAGCTTCGACCACCTTGATGAAGCTGCGGATGGCGTTGAGCAGGTCCATGCGTGAGCTCTTGGATTCGTAAGAATCTATTTATAAAGAACTCAATCCAGCTGGTCTACAGCAGTAGCCAAGTGCATTGCTAACCTGCGCCTCCACTCACCTTTCAGGAGTTCGCATGAACAACCTGTCCCAGGCGCGTAGCCGGCGCAAACTGCACCCGGGCGCCACGCCCTATGTCTTTGCTTTCTACATGTCGTCGATAATGGCGTTGTTGATGTGCTTCGTGATCACTGCGGCGAATGCCGGGGTTACCCCGGAGTATCTGAGCAATGTGCTGAAGGCTTACCAACTGGCGATGCCGGTGGCGTTTGTTTGTGTGTTGATGGTGAGGCCGGTGGTGGTGCGGTTGGTGGCGATTACGGTACATGCAAAGTGAGGCAACCCGAACCTAGGCACGTTACCTGCTTTTGATCTTGATCTTGCTCTTGATCTTGCTCTTGATCTTGATCTTGATCTTGATCTTGATCTTGATCTTGATCTTGATCTTGATCTTGATCTTGATCTTGATCTTGATCTTGATCTTGATCTTGATCTTGATCTTCGCGACTTCAGGAGGCCGAACGAAGGGCTCCTGAAGTCGCAATCTGCGTCGCCTGAACTATCGCGCGCTTAGAAGCAAAAGCCGAAGCAAGAGCAGGAGCAGGAGCAGGAGCCACTAGCTCACTGCTGCGAGGCGATGGCCTTTTCTATAGCTGCCCGGAACTCCGGATCATCCGGTTTGGTCAGGCTGGAGAAGTTACCGATCACCTTGCCCTTACGATCGACAACGTACTTGTAGAAATTCCACTTCGGCGCACTGCTCTGGCTGGCAAGTTCAGCGAACAACGGTATCGCATCCTTGCCCCGCACCGGCTGCGTCTTGGTCATGGTGAAGGTAACGCCGTAGTTGGCATAACAGACCTTAGCGGTCTTCTCGCTATCAGCATCTTCCTGCTTGAAGTCGTTGGACGGCACACCAAGCATTTCCAGACCTTGTCCGTGATACTCCTTGTACGTCGCCTCCAGCCCCTCGAACTGCGGCGCAAAACCGCAATAGCTGGCCGTATTCACCACAACCAGGGGCTTGCCGGCAAAGCGCAGGCACAGGTCGACCTGCTCCTTGCCACGTAACTCCGGCAGGCTGCCCTGCAACAACGCCGGGCAATCGGCAGCCCAGCTCGATGTGCCGGCAAGCAGGGCCAGTACCGGCACCGTCAACCAATGTGCACGCATGGTTCGTTTCTCCCGCATTACAATCCTTGAGCTTGCAGGGTAGCGCCTAACAAACGCTCATGCCCAGCTGCATCAATGCCATCCCGCCCTGGTGCCAGCCCCACCACACCAGCGCCAGCAGCAACAGGGCGGCAACGGCCAGTAGCCCGCGGGCCAGGTAGCGGTTCATGCGGCCTGGGCCTGCAGGCGGGCGACCGGGCGTTCGCGCACCGGCCAATTGAGGGCGGCGGCCAGCAAGCTGAGCAGGATGGAAATCTGCCAGACCAGGTCGTAGCTGCCGGTGCGGTCATACACCACCCCACCCAACCAGCCACCGAGGAAGGCACCCAGCTGGTGGAACAGGAAGACGATACCGCCGAGCATGGACAGGTTGCGCACCCCGAACACCGTGGCCACGGTGCCATTGGTCAGCGGCACCGTGGACAGCCACAACAGGCCCATGGCGATGCCGAACAGGTAGGCACTGATCTCACTCACCGGCGCCCAGAGGAACAGCAAGATCACCACCGCGCGCAGCAGGTAAAGCCCAGTCAGCAGACGCGGCTTGGACATGCGCCCACCCAACCAGCCAGCGGTGAAAGTACCGACGATATTGAACAGGCCGACCAGCGCCAGCACCGTGGTACCGGTGGTCGCAGCCAGGTGCTGGTCGACCAGGTAGGCCGGCAGGTGTACACCAATGAACACCACCTGGAAGCCGCAAACGAAGAAGCCCAGCGCCAGCAGCCAAAAGCCGGAGTGCGAGCACGCCTCGCGCAGCGCCTGGCCCAAGGTTTGTTCAGCGCCATGGCTAGGCAATGGGCGGTCGCGCAGCAGGCCGACGAAGGGCACGATAAACGCCACCATCAGGCCCAGCACCAGTAACGCAGCAGACCAGCCCAACCATTGGATCAGGCCGAGGGTGCCCGGCAGCATGGCGAACTGGCCGAATGAGCCGGCGGCGCTGGCAATGCCCATGGCCATGCTGCGCTTCTCTGCCGGTACTGCACGCCCAACCACGCCGAGGATGACCGAGAACGAGGTGCCGGACAGGCCGATACCGATCAACAAGCCGGCACTCAGCGACAGCGACCAGGCCGAATCGGCCATGCCCATCAGTATCAAGCCAACGGCGTACAGGATACCGCCAATGATCACCACCCGCGCCGCGCCCAGGCGGTCGGCCAAGGCGCCAGCGAACGGTTGCGCCAGCCCCCAGATGAGGTTCTGCAAGGCAATGGCGAAGGCGAACACTTCACGCCCCCAACCAAAATCGGCGCTCATCGGCGCCAGGAACAGACCGAAGCCGTGCCGCACACCCAGGGACAGCGCCAGGATCAACGCCGCCCCCATCAATACCCACCCGCTGGTTCGCCACACCGAAGTCATTGTCGTTATCTCCAGCACATCGCAAGGTTTACGGGTATATACCCGCTTAAGGTCGTAACAATTCAGGCCAGTTGGTCCAGCAAACGCACCAGCTCATCCCGCTGCCCTACTCCCAGCCGCTCCACCAGCTCGGTCTGCGCCTGCTCCCAGGCGGGATGAGCAGCGTGCAGCAGTTGCGTACCCGCCTCGGTCAGCAGCACCACGCGGTTGCGCTGGTCGTCGCCATCGGCCAGGGCCACCAGCCCTTCAGCCTCCAGCACCCGCAGGTTGCGGCCCAGGGTACTGCGTTCCAACCCCATGGCTTCGGCCAGCGTGGTGATACTGGGGCGGTCGAGCCGCTGCAGGTGACGCAACAGGGAAAACTGGGCGACATTGACCCCAAAGCCGGCAAGCGCTTCGTCGTAATGCCGGCTCACCCCGCGGGCGGCACGACGCAGATGGGTACAGATACATTCACTGGTCAGCATGGATACGTGTATATACCCGCGTCTTGGGTGTTGCAAGAAGTTTCATACATACAGCAGGCCTGCACAGTCCCCCTGTAGGAGCGGCCTTGTGTCGCGACAGGGCTGCAAACCAGCCCCGGCAAGTTGTGCACCAGCGCTGATATCCTGGGGCCGCTTTTGCGGCCCTATCGCGACACAAGGCCGCTCCTACAAGAGACGCGTATGCCGACAGTTCAAAGGCCCAAGGCCAGACCCAGCACCACAACCAGTTCGAGCAGCTCCAGCATTGCACCGGCAGTATCGCCAGTCGTCCCGCCCAAGCGTCGGCACATCAGGTGCCGCAACCAGGCAAACACCGCCAGCGCCAACACCACAATCCACCCGCCCAGAAACAGGCAGAAAAGCGCACAACCCAGCAACACCCAGCCGGCAGCACGCCGGGGCAGATGCTGGGCCAGCGCCTGCCCCAACCCACCTGGCCGCACATAAGGCGTGCCAAGGAACAGGCCCAGCATCGCCGCCCGCCCGATCACCGGCGCCAGCAGCAATTGCGCCCCGATGCCCCGCTCGACCAACACCCACAAGGCACAGAACTTCAGCAACAGCACCAGCACCAGGGTGACCACGGCAATTGGCCCGCTACGAGGGTCCTTCATGATCAGCAGGGTGCGTTCGCGGTCGCCAAAACCACCCAGCCAGGCATCAGCACTGTCGGCCAGGCCATCCAGGTGCAAGGCTCCGCTAAGCAACACCCACAACGTCAGCAGCAAAGCCGCGTGCAGCGGTGCCGGCGTACCCTGCAGCAAGTGGCTGGCCAACCACAGCAACAGGCCGAACAACAGCCCGACCAGCGGGTAGCACAGCAGTGAACGCCCCACCTCGCGCGGTGCCGGCATGCCCGGCAGGCTCACTGGCAGCCTGCTGAGAAACTGCAAGGCAATCAACAACGGCAACATCTCAGCGCGCCTCGACCAGTTGCCCATCGTCACCGAGCACCAGCCGCAGCAACGCGCCATGCCCGACTTCGACCTGCAGCAACTGCTCCCTCGGCATGCCACGGGCACGGGCCAGCAACAGGCGCATTACGCCGCCATGGGTGACCAGCAGCACGCGCTTGCCGGCATGTTGACGGCTCAGCCCCTCGACAGCAGCCAGTACCCGCTCGGCAAACGCCTCGACCGGCTCGCCATTGGGCGGCGTAAAGGCGTAAGGGTCCACCCAGAAGCGCCCCAGTGCATCCGCCTGGTCTTCCATGATTTGCGCTGCGCTGCGGCCTTCCCAATCGCCGAAATGCAGCTCCTGCAGGGCCGCCTCTCGCTGCACTGGCAGGTTCAGCCGCGCACCCAGTTCATCGGCAAAACGCGCACAGCGCTGCAGCGGCGAGCTGACCAGCACTTGCCACGGGCCGGCCTCGGCCACGGCGCTGCGCATCTGCGCCCAGCCCTTGTCGGTCAGGGCATCGTCAAGGCTGCCACGCAGGCCGCCTTGTTCCGTTTCGCCGTGGCGCAGCAGGTCGAGGATCATGCCGGGCGGTCCGCCACTGCCGCTTCGGCAAAGGTCGCCATCTGCCCGTGCAGCGCACAGGCCAGGCGCAACAGTGGCACCGCCAAGGCTGCACCACTGCCCTCGCCTAGGCGCAGGCCCAGGGCCAGCAACGGCTCGGCCTGCAATGCGGCGAGCAAGGCCTTGTGCCCAGGCTCTGCACCTTGGTGGGCGAACAGCAGCCAGGCACGGCATTGTGGGTTGAGGCGCACTGCGACCAGCGCGGCCACACTGCAAATGAAGCCATCCACCAGCACTGCGATACCCGCCTGCGCACAGCCAATGTAGGCACCGGCCAACGCCGCAATCTCGAAACCGCCAACACAACCCAATGCCTGCAATGGCTCATTGGCATGCAGGCCATGCAGCTTCAGCGCCCCCTCGATGACCTCGGCCTTGTGCCGCACCCCGGCGTTGTCCAGGCCGGTGCCCGGGCCGCTGAGTTCAGTGGCCGGGCAGCCCAGCAGCACACTGGCCAGGGCTGCGGCTGCCGTGGTGTTGCCAATGCCCATCTCGCCACCGATGAACAGCTGCGCGCCCTGTGCGGCGGCGCGCTGGGCGCTGTCGCGACCGGCCTGCAGGGCGGCTTGCAGCTGGCCCTCGCTCATCGCCGGTTGGCGGGCGAAGTTGGCCGTGCCGGCGCCCAGGCGCAGGTGACGCACGCCGGGCAATTCCAGGTGCGGGTCGATAGTACCCAGATCGACCACCTCCAGGCTGGCCTGCAGCTGGCGCGCCAGCACGCTGATCGCCGCGCCACCGCCGACGAAGTTGCGCAGCATCTGCCCGGTCACCGCCTGCGGGTAAGCCGAGATGCCCTCTACGACCACGCCGTGGTCGCCGGCAAAAATGGTGATCGCGGCGTTATCGAGCGATGGCCGCTCCCGCCCCTGCAGGCCAGCCAGCTGAATGGCCAAACCTTCCAACTGGCCAAGCGAACCGGCAGGTTTGGTCAGCTGTTGCTGACGGGCGCGGGCCTGGTCCATGGCGGCGGTGTCGAGGGGTTGGCAGGCGTCACGCCACCAGGCTTGGTTCATAGTGCAGGTCCTTTGAGTATTAAGGGCAGGCCAGCCACGGTCAGCACCACGCGCTGACAGCGTTCGGCCACGGCCTGGTGCAGCCAGCCGGCCAGGTCGACATAGCGCCGGGTCAGTTCGCCCATGGGTACCACGCCCAGGCCAGTTTCGTTACTGACCAGGATGACGGTGCCCGGCAGCTGCTCCAGGCAGGCCAGCAGGGCATCACGCTCCTCGGCCAGGCGCTGGTCGTCTTCCAGCATCAGCAGGTTGGTCAGCCACAGGGTCAGGCAATCCACCAGCAGGCAACGCCCTTCGGCCGCTTCGGCGCGCAGCACCGCAGCCAGGGCAAAGGGTTCTTCGATCAACCCCCAATCATCTGGGCGACGCTGGCGGTGCAGCAGCACACGTTCGTTCATCTCACCATCCAGCGGCTGGCTGGTGGCAATGTAGGTCACCGGCAGGCCACTGGCGCTGGCCAGCTGTTCGGCCAGGCGGCTCTTGCCAGAGCGGGCGCCACCAAGGATCAGGTTGCGCATGTCAGGCCACCCCACAAAGTTGGCGCAACTGCGCGGTGTCCAGGTGCTTTTCCACCAGGTCGGCCAGGCGCTCGATATCGCGTTCGCGCAAGGCTTGGTAATCGATGGTCTGCGCATCTTCCAGGCCGGCCCAGCGCAGCAGCGCCGCACAGGACTGGCTGCCCTCGAACAGGCCATGCAGGTATGTGGCGATAATCTGCCCGTCGGCGCTGATGGCGCCATCGCAGCGGCCATCGGCAAGCTGCACGGCGGGTTGCTCCAGGGCCGGGCCGGTGGTGACGCCAGCATGAATCTCGTAACCGGCAACCGGCGCGTCTTCCAGGTACAGGGTCCCGGTTACATTACACAACTGCTTGTCGGCCTCCAGCACCGTGGCATAGTCCAGCAGGCCCAGGCCAGGGCTGGACCCGGCCGGCCCTTCCAGGCCCAGCGGGTCGTGCACTTCGCGGCCGAGCATCTGCAGGCCGCCACAGATACCGATCAACTTGCCGCCATAGCGCAAATGCCGCTCGATGGCCTTGTCCCAACCGCGCTCGCGCAATTGTGCCAGGTCACCGCGCACACTCTTGGAGCCCGGCAGGATGATCAGGTCGGCAGCCGGGATTGGCTGGCCCGGGCCAATGAACTGCAGGTCCACCTGCGGGTGCAGGCGTAGCGGGTCAAAGTCGGTGTGGTTGCTGATGCGCGGCAGTACCGGCACGATCACCTTGAGCACGCGTTCGCTCTTTGCACCCTGGCGCATATCGATGCCGTCTTCGGCCTCCAGGTGCAGGTCGGTGACATAGGGCAGCACGCCCAGCACCGGTTTGCCGGTACGCTGCTCCAGCCAGTCCAGCCCCGGTTGCAGCAACGCGATGTCGCCACGGAAGCGGTTGATGACGAAGCCCTTGACCCGCGCCTGCTCGCTGGCCGACAGCAACTCGAGCGTGCCGACCAGGTGGGCGAACACACCGCCACGGTTGATGTCGGCAACCAGGATCACCGGGCAGTCCACCGCTTCGGCAAAGCCCATGTTGGCGATGTCGCCGGCACGCAGGTTGATCTCCGCCGGCGAGCCCGCGCCTTCGACCATGACCACCGGCCAAGCGGCGCTCAGGCGCTGGTGCGAGGCCAACACTGCCTGCATGGCGATGGCCTTGTAGTCGTGGTAAGCCACCGCGTTCATGCTGGTGACGGCACGGCCATGGATAATCACCTGGGCGCCGGTGTCGCTGTTGGGTTTGAGCAGCACCGGGTTCATGTCGGTGTGGGGCTCCAGCCGGCAGGCCTGGGCCTGCACTGCCTGGGCCCTGCCGATCTCACCACCATCGGCAGTCACTGCGCTATTCAGCGCCATGTTCTGCGGCTTGAACGGCACCACGCCGACGCCCTGGCGCAACAGCCAGCGGCACAGCGCGGTCACCAGCGTACTCTTGCCGGCGTCGGAGGTGGTGCCTTGCACCATGAGGGTGGTCATGCCGTTTCCTTTTGATAAGCCGCCAGGGCCTGGGCCAGGCGCTGCTCATGCGCCGCGCATTCCGGCAGCCCAAGGCGTACCGCCGGCGGGTGCTCGAACAGGCGCACCAGGATGCCGCGGCGGGCGAGAAAGTCATGCAGCTGCGCAGCGCACTCGCTGCGCACGTACTGGAACAGGTCGCAGCCGCCACTGGGCGCCAGGCCAGCGCTGCGCAACAGCACAGCCAAACGCTGGCTGGCGGCGGCACAGCGCTCGATCTGCGCGCGCTGGGCGGCCTGGTTTGCCAGGCTGGCCTGGGCCAGCACCCGAGTCGGGCCGTTGACGGTCCACGGGCCGAGCAACTCGGCCAGGCGCAGTAGCAAGCTGCGCTCGGCAGCAACGAAGCCCAGGCGCACCCCGGCCAGGCCGAAGAACTTGCCAAACGAGCGCAGTACGACCAAGCCAGGGCGCTCGGCACAATCGACCACGCCTTCAGCCGGGGTGTTGTCCATGAACGCTTCATCGACCACCAGCCACCCACCGCGGGTGGCCAGGCGCGCGTGCCAAGCCAGCAGGCGCTCGCGCGGCACCCTGCGGCCGGTTGGGTTGTTGGGGTTGACCAGCACCAGTACGTCGAGGCTGTCGAGCGCCGTCTCGACCTGTGTTTCGTCCAGCTCCACCAGCTGGTGGCCCGCCCGCTGCCAGGCATAAGGGTGTTCGGCATAGCACGGCGTCAGCACCCCTACCCGGCCCGCTGCGCGCAGCAGCGGCAAGGCCTGGATCGCGGCCTGGGAACCTGCCACCGGCAGCAGCTGGCGGGCACCGTAATAGGCACGTGCAGCATCTTCCAGGCCGTCCTCGGTCTCCGGAAGGCGGGCCCAGGCGTCCACGGGAATTGGCGCAATCGGGAACGGCCAGGGCGCGATGCCGCTGGACAGGTCGAGCCACTGCTCACGCGCGATACCGTATTGCCGCACCGCACGTAGCAGGCGGCCACCGTGTTCAAGCATTGATATAAGCCCCCAGGCAGATCACCAGCAGCCACAGCCACACGCCGCGCTGTACCAGGCCCCAGCCGCGCTCGATGGCGTCGGCATCGGCCATCGGCCCCTCACCCAAACGTGGCCGCTCATGCAGTTCGCCGTGGTACACCGCCGGGCCACCGAGCTCTACCCCCAGCGCACCAGCACCAGCGGCCATTACCGGCCCGGCGTTGGGGCTGTCCCACAACGGGCCCTGCTTGCGCCAGCAGGCCAGGGCCAGGCGGGTCTTGCCCAGCAGCGCATAGGTCAGCGCCACCAGCCTTGCGGGAATATAGTTGAGCACATCATCAACGCGCGCCGCACACCAGCCGAAGCGCTCGAAGCGTTCGTTGCGGTAGCCCCACATCGCGTCCAGGGTGTTGCTCAGGCGGTACAGCACCACGCCCGGCGCCCCCGCCACCACGAACCAGAACAGCGCAGCGAACACCGCGTCGCTGCCATTTTCCAGCACCGACTCGGTGGCTGCCCGGGCCACCGCGGGTTCATCCAGTTCGCGGGTTTCGCGGCTGACCAGGTAACCGACACGGCGCCGCGCCTCCTGCAGGTCGCCCTGGCGCAAGGCGTTGGCCACCGGCAGCACATGCTCGCCCAAGCTGCGCAGGCCCACCGCGCAGTACAGCGCCAGCACGTCGACCAGCCAGCCAATGTAGGGCAGCCAGGACAGAATCAACGCCATCAGGGTCAGCGGTACCACGGCCAGGAACCAGGCACTCACGCCGTGGCTGCGCCAGCCGCGTCCACCTGCATTCATGCGGCGCTCCAGGCTACTGGCCATGTTGCCGAAGGCCACCAGCGGGTGGCGCCGCTGCGGTTCGCCCAGCAAGGCATCCAGGGCCACCCCGGCCACGGTCAGCAAGGCCACGCTCATTGGCGTTCTCCCCATTGGTTCTCGTACAGCATTTCACTCAAGGGCCGCTCTTCGGCCCAGTTTTCCTGCACCAGCATGGGTGCCGGGTAGAACTCGGTAACCGGCCCCAGGCACAGCACCGCCACCGGCTTGGCCCCGGCCGGCATGCCCAGCAACTGCGCCAGCGCCAGCGGGTCGAACAGCGACACCCAGCCCATGCCCAGCCCTTCGCCACGCGCCGCCAGCCACAGGTTCTGGATGGCGCAGGCCAGCGAGGCCAGGTCCATTTCCGGCAGGGTGCGGCGGCCGAAGATGTGCGGCTCGCGGTTGTCCATCAAGGCGGCCACCAGCAGCTCGGCACAGTCGTTGATGCCCTCCACCTTCAGCTTCATGAAGGCATCCGAACGCTCACCGAGCGCCTCAGCGGTGCGCACCCGCTCCGCCTCCACCAAGGCCTGGATGCGTGTGCGCAGGTCGCGCTGGGTAATGCGAATGAAACGCCAGGGCTGCATCAGGCCAACGCTGGGCGCCTGGTGCGCGGCGGCCAGCAGGCGGCCAAGCAGTTCCGGCGCTACCTCGCCCCCGGCGAAATGGCGCATGTCACGGCGCTCGCCGATGGCCCGGTAGATCGCGGCGCGCTCGGCGTCGCTATAGGCGTGTTCACTCATGGTCGCAACAGCGCCGCCGCCGCATCCGGGTTGGAGGGGAAGTAGAAGTGCACGTAGGAAGCCGTCAGCCGCCCCAGGCGATACACCGCTTCGTTGCCACGCCCACCGTTGGGGCTAAGGCCACGGGCAATCGGCTCCTGCGCGGTGCTGGTCAGCGAGTGGTGATAGGTGTGCCCGCGCAAGGTGCCTTCGGGCAGCTCTACCGCCTGCAGCGCCAGGGCCGCCAGGCGCTTCTGCATGGTCGCCTCGCCTGGCAGCAGGCCGAGTAGCTCGGCACGTTCGCCGGCCACGTCGGTCAGGGCATCGAGCAGGTACAGCATTCCGCCGCACTCGGCCAGCAACGGCTTGCCCTGGGCGTGATGGGCACGGATCGCTTCGCACATCGGCGCGTTTGCGGCCAGCGCCTGGTGATGCAGTTCGGGATAACCGCCCGGCAGATACAGGCTGTCTACCACTGGCAGCTCGCAATCATGCAGCGGCGAGAAGAATTCCAGCTGGGCACCCAGGTTGCGCAGCATGTCGAGGTTGGCGCCATAGGTGAAGGCAAACGCTTCGTCTCGCGCCACGCCGATGCGCACACCGGCCAGCGAGGCCGCACAGGCTTGCGGCTCAGGCTCGGCAAAGGTTACTGGCGGCGGCAAGGCCGCGTCACAGCTGGCCCCAAGCGCCTCGGCAGCAGCATCCAGGCGGTCATCCAGGTCATTCAGCTCGCTGGCCTGCACCAGGCCCAGGTGGCGGCTGGGCAGCTCGATGCCGCGCTCGCGGGACAAACCGCCGTACCAGCGCAGGCCTTCGGTCAGGCTGCCTTCCAGCAATTGCGCGTGGCGCAGGCTGCCCACCCGGTTGGCCAGCACGCCGGCGAACGGCAGGTCGGCCTGGTAGCGCGCCAGGCCCAGGGCCAGGGCGCCGAAGGTCTGGGCCATGGCCGTGCCGTCGATCACCGCCAGCACCGGCACGCCGAAGTGACGCGCCAGGTCGGCGCTAGACGGGGTGCCGTCGAATAGCCCCATCACCCCTTCGATCAGGATCAGGTCAGCCTCGCCAGCCGCCTCCCACAGCAGGCGGCGGCTCTCCTCGGCGCCGATCATCCACAAGTCCAGCTGGTACACCGGTGCGCCGCTGGCCCGCTCGAGGATCATCGGGTCGAGAAAGTCGGGACCGCACTTGAACACGCGCACCTTGCGCCCGAGGTTGCGGTGCAGGCGGGCCAGGGCGGCGGTGACGGTGGTCTTGCCCTGGCCAGAGGCCGGAGCCGCGATCAGAACCGCGGGGCAATGGCGCGATTGACTCACAGTTCGACGCCCTTCTGTGCGCGGATGCCAGCCTGGAAGGCGTGCTTGAGCATGCCCATCTCGGTCACGGTATCGGCCAGCTCAATCATTTCGGGTTTGGCCGCTCGGCCGGTGACGATCACATGCTGCATTGGCGGGCGAGCCTGGATATCGGACAGCACCTGATCAAGGTCGAGGTAGCCATGCTTGAGGGCAATGTTCAGCTCATCCAGTACCACGAACTGCACGCTCGGGTCCTGCAGCAGCTGGCGCGACACCGCCCAGGCGGCTTCGGCGGCGGCGATGTCGCGCTGGCGGTCCTGGGTTTCCCAGGTAAAGCCCTCGCCCATCACGTGGTAACGCACCTGTTCGGGGAAGCGGCGGAAGAACAGCTCTTCGCCGGTGCTGTTGCGGCCCTTGATAAACTGCACCACACCGCACTGCATGCCATGGCCCAGGGCGCGCGCGAGCATGCCGAAGGCCGAGCTGCTCTTGCCCTTGCCATTGCCGGTCAGCACCAGCAGCAGACCGCATTCGTTGGGGGAATTGGCGATGCGTTCGTCGATGATCGCCTTTTTGCGCTGCATGCGCGCCAGGTGGCGTTCGTCGCGTTCGGTGGGTTCGCTCATCAGGGTTCTCCGCAGGCTGGCGCCACGGCAACGCGCGGCGACAGGTAATAGGCGGGCATACGGAGAACGCGCAGGGGCCGTGGCAAGGCGTCACGGTGCACCGCGCATCACCCTCCGTGATGCCGTTGGCAGATATCAGGCCGGTCTCCGGGCTTGTGAGCGGGCCTTGGCCCAGGCCTGCGCGCCTTCCCGGGCTTACACCCAGTGGCCCTGCGCGGCCGCGACTCACCTACCGTTGCGGGGGCAGCGCCGGAATCGCGCCATGCTGGCGCCCACCGGCTTCCCAGTTTCACCCTGCCCAGACGGGGCTGGCAGGGCACCTGAAACACGCGCGAAGGTTAGAGGGTTGCATCCGGAGCGTCAATCGAAGCGGGCGCCCCACGGACAAACAGGCAAGGCCGTGGGTAATGGCTAATTTGCCAGCCTGTGCCAAACTGATATCACATAGCCATCACTCTCAACTGTACGCGACCACAACCACAACAGGAGAGCGCAGCATGCGAGGCCAGATCATCAACAACGCAAACCTGCAGTTCCTCAGCCTGGTGCTGGATCGCTGGATCGACTGCATCGACCGCTTCAACCAGTTTGCCGGCGATGCCGAAGCCCCGTACTGGCATGGCGCGGCCGCCAACACCGGGTTACTGGCTGCGGCGGCCTGGCAGGCTGAATTGGTGGCGCTGGAACAATTTGTCGGCAAGAAACAGCGCGACGAAGGTGATTATGAAGGGCGCTGCGACCTGTCGATCAGCAGTGCTGACGAAGTGCTGCATCTGAGCATCAGCCAACGCTGGCCAAGGCTCGCCAAGCTGGACATGGCACCCGCTCTCCAACAAACCGCTGCCCTCGCTCGCCAAGTGGCCTACCCCAGCCAACTGAAAGCCGGGGCACTGTTCATAACCCCTTGGAAGGCAGGCCAGCACGCCAGCCCCGAGGAGTTGCAAGACCTGGTCGATGACTTGCAGAAGCACACTGCCTGTGTCATCGCCTGGTACTTCCCGTATGCCTACCGCAAACTGCACAACGAATCAGGCCAGTACTTCCCCGGGGTAGCGTTGCTGATCAAACAGGCGTGAGGTGCCAACCGCCTGCAACCTCAGGCGGGGAAAAACCGTTCGACCAATTGTGAGTTGCCCAGGCGTTCAACATAGGCTTCCCTGACAAACAACTCGCCAGTGCGCAAGTCATACACCGGGCCGGACGTCGGCTTGGATACCTGGCGCAAGCGAACGTTGACAAAGCGATAGTCGGCCCCAGTAATCTGGCCAATGTACTCGATCTGAAAGTAGGCACCCGGCATGAACAAGGTTTCGGCTTCTTCCTTGTAATTGGAAAATGCCGTGACCGGAACACCACTCGAATACGCCCCGGCAGGCAATTCGAACACCACCGAACTTTCATCGAACACCCCATGCTCCCCAGTGCTCGCTATGTCGTCCGGGTCGGCAGCGAACTTGCGCATCATGTAGGGGTTTTCGGTAAAGGATGAGAGGTCGGTATTGACCAAGGTGTCACCCACCTTGAAACGGCCGCTGCGAAAATGCACGCCACTGGTGCCACGCACACCGTGCCCGCCGCGGTACAGCGGTACAGCAGCATCCCGAGGCAGGCGCTCCATGCTGGTGGCCAACTTGTTCAGGTAGCTGACCGGCGAGCCGCTTTGCTCACCCCTGCGCAGGTAATTGTTGATCGAATCATCATGGGTGTAGACCTCGATCAAGCTGTTGTTGTAGTGCGCACCCTCCCGGTACGTGTAATGCGCCTCCCCCTCGTACTCGACGTATTCAAACCACTGCGCGTCAACCAACGGGTCGGCACCATAGGGCACCGAGGCAATATCCGCCGAGTCCAACAGCGCCCGATGCCGCAAGTATGCCTCGGAGGACATGCCAGCACTGCGTTGCTGGTTGCTACGCATGTACTCATCCCAGAAGGGCGATGGCTCACTCGCCAAGCCTTCATCGGGTGCGCCCCCCTTCAGCCGTGGCGGCTCGAGCAATTCCCACTCACCGCTGCCTGACAAGCGCACCGGTCGCATTGGAGCGAAGGCAAACGGGTTATCGGGGTCAACGACCAGCCAGTGCTTGAGCTCACTGCTATAGCGCACGCGATAAGGCAACCCGGCCAAGTCGATCCAGCACTCACCGTAAGGGCCAAGCCGGATGCCCTTGAGTTCGTCAGTGCCGAGCGCCTCGCCCGCCAGCACCACATTGGCCTCTTGGCCCACCAAGACCTTTTCAGGCGCTTGTGCCACTTGCCAGCCGCCCAGCGAAACTTCTACTTCATGAAATGGAGGCTGATACGACAGCGCCTTGAGCGTGCTCGAAGCCCTGGTGTCGACTTCAACCATACCCAAGGCCGCGAAAATGCTGTCGAATATCGCCGCCCCCAGCGCCGCCTCGCGGCCTTCGCGGGTACGGGCATGCAGCCCCAGGTCAACGTCGACATACAGTTTGCCAAATGACAGCCCAAGGATCGCCAGCGGCAGGCTTGGGCACAGCGGCGCAAGATAGAACGTAAAGCGCAACAACACATCGAGATAACCGTTGAACATCCCTTCCCGCAACCGGTGGTTGTCCACCAGCATCTCGGCGTTGTGCCGCATGTTCTGCGCGGCATCCTCCCCCAGATGGCCGAAGAAATCAGCCGAGAAAGGCCGGCATGAACGCTGCAGGAGGCCCAGTGCCTCGTGCTCGCTACGGCTTCCTGCGATGGCCTGGAGTGCCTCCCTTGCATCATCCGTTTCCACCGTCAGCTGTGGGTCTGTGACGATGCCCGCCAAAACACGCTGCAAACCATCCCGAGTACCCAACTGCGCCTTGAACCATCCCGCCATCGCTTGCTGTGAATCAAAGCCGCGCAAGGTCTGCTCATCGAAAGGCAGGTAAAGCACTGTCCGCCCACTGGGCAGCGCCAGCACATACATCCATACCCGCCCTGCACCTGCGGGGTGGCAGGCGCTAACGGTTATTTCGCTGGGAGGGGCCGCCTGGCGCAATTGTTTCAGGCTCGGCACGCTGCCCTGCGGTTTCAAAGCGGTATCCACCAAGCCTCGCAGTAGAGATGCGTCGTCCGTGGTGATGGTGCCGTCGCGCAGCGCACGCACGCATTGCCCCAAAAGGTTGACCTTGGCCAACACTTGGAAGTCGCCCGCTCGGGTAGCCCAGAAGTCTTTCACCTGCTGGCGCACGAGCTTGGCAAAATCGAGTTTCCAGAAGTCACGTTGTACTTCGCGCGCCAGCATCGGCACTTCGTTGCGCTCATCAAACCAAGGGGCACGCGGCCCCTGTCGGTAGAAGCCGCCGTACAGGTCGAGCTCATCGGTAGCCTCCTGGAAGCCCAGGTCAAAACGCTCGACGACCAACTCGGTCAGGCGCAGCGACTTGATTGGCGGGCCACTGTGCGCCCAACCATTGAAACTGCGGCTGCTGGAACTGGCGCCCGTGAACTGATGCCACCAGACACGGTCCGGGTCCCAGTCTTTTTTTGTGTGCTGGCGCACGATTTCGCCGGCATGGGTGCGGGCCAGCCGGTAGGGGTCGGGGTAATCCCGCACAAAATCCCGTGCCAGCTGCGCCAGCTCATGGCCAACCCCCAATACATGAAGGTTGTGCTGCATTGCCTGTTGCAGATCGTACATAGTCGTTTCCTGATGGATGCCGGAAACGAAATGGTCGCCAGCCGCCCTCCCCGGGCGGCGGTAGATATGTCTGGGCGTGAGGTGTTACTGACGAGGGAAGAAGCGGTCTGCCAAAGCTGGTGTGCGAAACCGGGCCCGGTAGCTGGGCAAGTCGAACACCTGGCCGGTACGCAAGTCGTAAAATGGCCCGGCAGCCGGTTTTTCGATTTGCCTCAGGGTGACGTGAATAAAGCGGTAGTGCTGCCCATAGACTTGCTGCAGCTTGTCAATCCGAAAGTAATTGCCCGGAAGGAAAACCGTTTCAGCTTCGTCCCAGTAAAGCGAAAAGGGACTGATTGGCGTACCGCTCTGGTAGGCGTTGGCCGGCAATTCAAAGACCACGGAACTGTCATCGAAAATACCCGGCACATCCATCGGCGCCTGGGCAGAACGTTGCGAAGCGAACTCTGCGACCATGTAAGGGTTTTCGGTAAACGATGTCAGGTCAGTATTTACCAGCACATCTCCGACCTTCAATTGACCCGTTCGATATCGCTCCCCACCCGTACCTCGCGATACATGGCCGCCACGAAACAGGCTGACATCCTGATTTTTGGGAAGAGACTCCAGGTTGTCGGCCAGTTCAAGCAAGTAGTCATCTTCATCGCCATACTTATAGAAACCAACCCTGAATACATCGTTTACCGTTGCTTCGTCACAGGTGTAATACTCGATCAGGGAATTGAAAAACTGGCGGTCGTAGCGGTAGCTATAACTTGGGGTACCACCCTGCAGGATGCAATCCAAGCCGCGGCTGTCCACATCTAGCTCATGTCCTGCAGGCAACTCGGGAATGGCCACGTTTCTAAGCAGCCCCTTCTGCCGATGCAGCGCACTGGCCGACAGCACTTTGCTGTCCACTGCGTTTACCGAGGTATAGGCATCCCAGAACTGCGACGAAACACTGTCCATGCCTTCAACCGGTGGCGGCGCCCCTCCCAGCAAGCGTGGAGGTACCAGCAGCTCCCATTCATCATTCTGATTCAGGCGCACCGGGTAAATGGGGCCGAAGCTGAATGGGTTATCAGCTTTCACGATCAACCAGGCTGACAGCTCGTGGCTGTATCGCACTCGGTAAGACATGCCGTTCAAGGTAATCCAGCAACTACCGTCATCGTTGACACGCACCCCACGCAAACGACCATGTTGTGCCAGCTCTCCTTCCAACAGTGCATTGGTCTCGATCCCTTCGACTGGCAAGGTGGCAGCAGATGCCACCTGCCAATGCTCCAGCGAAGCGCCTGCTTCATTTTGTGGCGCCTCATAGGTGAGAAAAGCAAAGCTCGATTGAAAGCCTAGGTCGGCCATGTTCAACGCGGCGAACAGGGTATCGAACATCGCACTGCGCAGCGCTGCCTTGCGCTCCTGCTCATCCTGGGTATTCAACGCAATATCCACTTCCAGGCCAACCTTGCCGACACTGGCACCCAATAGCGTCAACGCCATTGGCCAACCCAACGGGGCAAAACCACCGAACACCTTGATGAACGCATCCAGATAGCCGGTCCACATGGCCTTGCGCAGGTCGGCATTGCTGGTCATTGCCGCTGCGCTGATGCGCATTTCATGGGCCACCTGATCACTCAGATAGGCGAAGAAATCGTCCTGCAAAGGCCGCTTCATGTAATCCAGCAACGCTTCAGCCGCCTGGTCTGTCTGGCTATCGGCAATACTGCGCAAGTGGGTACGTATGCTTCGCGCCCGCTCAGCATTCCGCTGATCGGCATGAGCGGCACTGGCAAATGCCTCCATCACGCTGGCATTGCCCAGCTGCTGCCGAAGCCAGCCAGCCATTCCCTGCTCCGACTCGAAGCCCTGAAATGCCTTCTCCGACCATGGCAGGTACAAAAGTGTCCGCCCGTCATCCGCTGCCAAGCTATAGATGCAGCCCCTGTCGCTTTCATCCAGCGCATAGCGACTGATGACAAACGGGTTCGCATTGCTGCTGCGCTGAAGAATGGCCAGTGTCGGCAAATCTCCCTCGGCCAGATCACTGGCAACCAGGGCCCGTAAGCGCCCCCAGTCGGCCCGGTTGATAAGCCCAGCGTCCAGAGCCCGGCGCCCCTGTCCAAGGACATTGACCTTGCCCAGCACTTGGTAATGCGCTCTGTGCTTACGCCAGAAACCATTGATCTGGTCACGATAGGCCTGGGCAAAATCCAGTGCCCATAAATCCTCTTGCACCTTGCTGCCCAGCATCCGCACTTCGTTTCGCTCATCGAAACTGTTGGCGTGGGGTCCTTGCCTATAGAAGCCGCCATTCAGGTCAAGGTCGTCTGGTGCATCTTGAAAGTGCGAATCGAAGCGCCGGATGATCAACTCCGCGAGGCGCATCGAATTCAATGGCCGCCCGTGGTGCTGCCAGCCGGTGAAGGTACGCGCACTGCTGCTGGCGCTCTCGAACTGGTGCCACCAGATAAACCGCGGCGACATGGCCCGCCCGGTGTGCTTGCGCAAAATCGCAGCGGCAAGCTGGTTGGCCAAAGTGAAAGGGTCTGGGTATTCGCGAATGATGTCATACACCAGCCACACCAGAGGGCGGCCGGCATCGAGTGTATCGAGGCTGCGGTTGACGCGATCTTTTATGGAGGTCATTGCCCTTTCCAGAAGAAGATGGATCGAGCGACCATCTTCTTTGTTCAACAGGGCAATGCGCGGTAGCGGGATGCTGCCTGAGCGAGGCAGAAATCAGGGGTTCTGTGCGAGGTGCCCTTGCGGGATCACCCGCTTGGCCTGCAGGTAGGCCTTGGCCCAGTAGCTATTGGACAGGTAGTCCAGGCGTACGGTCCCGCCTGTGGAGGGGGCATGCACGAAGCGCCCTTCTCCTACGTAGATACCGGCGTGGCTGACTTGCGAACCACCACTGGTGGCGAAGAACACCAGGTCACCGGACTGCAGCGAGCTGGCATCCACCGTGGGCGCGCGCATGACAATCATCTCCCGCGTCGAGCGCGGCAGGCTGATGCCCGCAGCATCACGGTACACGTACTTGATCAGGCCGCTGCAGTCGAAGCCGGAGTCCGGCGTATTGCCGCCCCAACGGTAAGGTGTGCCCACCAGGCCGATGGCACGCATCAACACGTCATCAGCAATTGGCGAGGGGCTGGGCTGGCTATAGGTGATCTGCGGCTGTACCACAGTGGCCGGCGCAGGGGCACGGCTGGAGCAGGCAGCCAGCAGGGCCGCCAGGGAGATAAATGCAAAGCGCGCCACTTTTACCATGGCCAGAACATCCTGTCTGAGACCGCCGGGCTGCAGCCGAAAAGAGTTGAGAATTTAGATTAGACGCTTTCTGTAAATGCGCACGGCGGCGAGCTTTTTTCAAAGCATCGCCGCCGTGGCAGGGTACATCATTTTGATATCAGTTGCGCGCGATATTGGTCGGCGCCATGGCCAAGGCACGCTTGGCTTCGATGAAGGTCTTGCTCCAGTAGCGGTCACCGAGGCTGTCGATGCGCACGCCACCGCTGCGGCGGCTGCTGGAGTGGATGAACTGGTTGTCACCCAGGTAGATGCCTGCATGGCTGACGCGGCCACGGCCATTGGTGCTGAAGAACAGCAGGTCACCAGGCTTGAGCTTGTTGCGCGCCACTTTCGGGGCATCGACGTTGATCATTTCACGCGTCGAGCGTGGCAGGGTCACGCCCGCCTCTTCGCGGAACAGGTAGCCGATGAAACCACTGCAGTCGAAGCCGGACTTTTCCGAGGTACCACCGAAGCGGTAGCGGGTGCCGATCAACGACATGCCGCGCTCGAGAATGCTGTCAGCCAGGACCGGCAGCTGGTAAGGCTTGCTGTTGCTGGAGAAGGCCTCCAGGTCATCTTCAGTGGCCAGCTCTTCCGGCTCGCCGAATACCGACGAGGACGAGGCTTTGGCCTTGAACGCCGACTGTGCGGCGATCGGGGTGTGATCCTGGGGCTGCAGCTCTGAATGAGAAGCTGGGCCTTGGGCCGCGCAGCCAAAAAGCAGGGTCACGAGTGCGAGTGGCACGAGGGGTGCGAAGCGCTTTAGCATGGGCACGACCGTGTCTGTAATCCTTTAGAAGGGTGAAACTATGCCCTCTATCATGGCCATTTGCAAATTTTATCGAAAAAGATGTGACTTTTTTGTTTTGCCGCTCTGGCCCAGCGTTTTCAGGGGGTTACCAGCCGAGGGTTTCCTTGAGGAAGGGGATGGTGAGCTTGCGTTGGGCCTGCAGCGAAGCCTGGTCGAGGCGCTCCAGCAGGTCGAACAGTGCGCTCATGCTGCGTGCGCCGCGGGTGAGGATGAAATGGCCGACTTCGTCGGTAAGGTGCAGGCCACGGCGCGAAGCACGCAGTTGCAGGGCGCGCAGCTTGTCTTCGTCGGACAGGCCACGCATCTGGAACACCAGGGCGAGGGTCAGCCGCGACTTGAGGTCCGGCAGCTTGATCGGCAGTTCGCGCGGCGATGCCGAGGCAGCCAGCAACAAACGCCGGCCACTGTCACGCAGGCGGTTGAACAGGTGGAACATGGCCTCTTCCCAGTCGGCCTTGCCGGCGATCACGTGCAGGTCGTCGATGCACACCAGTTCGTACTGGGCCAGGTAGTCGAGCAGCTCCACGCCACGGTCGAGCAGTTGTGCCAATGGCAGGTAGACCGCGGGTTCGCCGCGTTGCTGGAAGCGGTGGGTGGCAGCCTGCAGCAGGTGGCTACGGCCAACACCCTGCTTGCCCCACAGGTAGATAAGGCTCTCGGTCCAGCCGGCGTCGGCTTCGCATAGCCGCTCGACGTAGCCCAAGGCCGCGGCATTGGCGCCCGGATAGTAGTTGATGAAGGTGGCGTCATCGCGCAGGCGCACACCCAGGGGCAACTGGATCGGTGGTTTCATGCTCGCGGGCGGTCGGCACGACCGCAGGGGGCCTTTGGTGAACAATGTGCAAAGTCTATACCCGCAACGCGGGGCGCACAATCTCGACAACGGATAGCACAAGCAAAATCAACAGGTTGCGCGCTAAACACCTGAAATACGCTCCTACAGGGGGCCGCAACGCGGCCCAGGGGTTACAGCTCCGGGTCGACATCCCCGGCATACATGTCCGATTCCTTGTACAGGTCATGCACATGCCGCAACAGCACCATGATCACTGCCGCCACCGGCAGCGCCAGCAGCACCCCGGTAAAGCCGAACAGCTCACCACCTGCCAGGATGGCGAAGATCACCGCTACCGGGTGCAGGCCGATGCGGTCGCCCACCAGCAGCGGGGTCAGCACCATGCCTTCAAGTGCCTGCCCGACCATGAACACCGCGACGATGCCCAGCATCGGGTACAGGTCGCCACCGAACTGGAACAGGCCGGCCACCAAGGCCGCACCAATACCAATGATGAAGCCCATGTACGGCACGATGGCCGCCAGCCCGGCGATCATGCCAATCAGCAGGCCAAGCTCCAGCCCCACCAGCATCAGCCCGGCCGAATAGATGATGCCAAGCGCCACCATCACCAGCAGCTGCCCGCGCACGAATGCCCCCAGCACTTCATGGCATTCGCCCGCCAGGCCCATCACTTGCGGCTCACGCTGACGCGGCAGCAGGCCACGCAGCTTGCCCATCATCAGATCCCAGTCACGCAGCAGATAGAAACCCACCACCGGGATCAGCACCATGTTGGCCAGCCAGGCCATCAACGCCAGGCTCGAAGCGGTGGCATGGGACAGCAGCATGCCGACAATGTCGGTGGTCTGGCCCATGTGCGCGCCAATGGCGGTCTTGATCTTGTCGAACTTCCAGAAGCCATCAGCCAGGCCCATGCGCCCCTGCACCCATGGCAGCGCCACATGCTCGAGCCAGTCGAGCATCTGCGGCGCCAGCTCGTACAGGCGCACCAGCTGCTTGGCCAGCATTGGCACCAGCACCAGCAGTAATGCCAGCAGCACCAGGCTGAACAGGCCGAACACCACCACCACACCCCAGGTACGCGACAGCCCCATGCGTTCGAGGCGGTCGACCAGCGGGTCGGCCAGGTAAGCCAGCAGGATACCGACCAGGAACGGGGTAAGAATGTTGTGCAAGCTATAGAGCAGCACGGCGATCAGCAGGGCAGCACCCAGCCATATCCAGCGACGCATGTCGGTCACAGTGTGCTCCCCTTACCAGCGAAAACGCAGGCCGTCGAACGGCTTGGGCGCAGGCTGGGCCAGCGCTGGCTGCCCCGCTCCGGCACTGGCTGCCGGGGCCGGGGTGGCAGCCACCACAGGCGCCTGCTCTACCGGCACTTCCTGCAGTTTGGCCAGGCCAAGCTGGGCACGCAGCTGTTCGCGGTTGGCCGTTACCCCGTAGGTCAGGGTAGTGCCTTCGGCCATCTGCAGGCGTGAGCCATAAGGTTCGAGCACGCGGGCCAGTTCGGCGTAACGCTGCAGGTTCATCCCCTGCACCTGCAACTGCAGTTGGCTGCTGGCGCCCGGGCGGGTGACATAGCGCGGCGCCAGGCGGCTACTGACCGCAAGCATCACCGCGTCGGCCAAGGCGGCCTGGTCGGCGCCCTCGGCACTGCCTTGCTCGCGCTGGTCGCCCAACCACAGCTGCCACTTGCCCTGCCACTTGCCGTCGGCCTCTTGGGCGTGCACCGCCAGCAAGGCATCGGCGCCATAGCGCTCGGCGGCCTGGCGCAGTGGTGCCGGGTCGCTGCTTTCGACCTGCTTGGCATTGGCCACCAGCTGCTCCTGCAAGTCTGCCAGCGGCAGGCGCAACGGCAAGCCACGGTGCTGGGCAGCACGGCGCAGGGGTTGGGCGCTGGCCTGGCCATCGCCTACCAGGTTGCTGCCTTCGGCGCCGTCGCTCAGCCACCAGCCAAGGATCGAGGGGCGGTTGCTACCCCACAAGGCCAGGCCGGCCTTGCGCAAGGCCCGCTCGGTACTGCCAGGGTCGAACTCCACCAGCACCGACTCGGGCGGGCCGGCTTCAGTGCCCACCTGGTTGATGATTTGCTGCGGGTCCTTGCGCAGCTCGGCCAGTGCCGGGCTTTGCGCCGCCTTGGGGTCACCGGTCAGGCGCAGCACCAAGGTGTCGAGGGCCTTGGCGGTCGCCGCAGCACGGGCTTCGGCGCCCTGCCCTGCGACCGGCTCGCGCACCTGGTAAAGGCCGGAGACATTTTCAGCCTGGGCTGTGGCCGAGATCAGGGCCAGGCAACCGACTGCCAGAATATTGAAAAAACGCATGGAGGATTCCTGTCCATTTACCGCAATGCCTATACCTTATACACGGGGGCACAAGGTCACCAGTCGCGAGGGGTGAAAGATTGGTTGCGGGAGATATGCGTGGGGTCTGACAGGTGTTCGTCGTGGGAGGTTCAGCGCCTGGGAGATCAAGCGCCAAACCTCTGAAGGCCGATACCTCAACTATTTACCCAATTTCATGCCCTGCCCGTCGGCCTGAGGATGGCCGCTGCCCGACAACCCTGATAAAATCGCGCGCCTTCACAGACCACTGACGTTTCAGGCAGCCGCCGCTTTCCAGCCGGCCTTGGCCGCCATGGTCGTTTTTAAGAATCCCTCCCTCCTAAAGGCCTGGATCAATGAGCAAGCAACCCTCCCTGAGCTACAAGGACGCCGGTGTAGACATCGACGCCGGCGAAGCACTGGTCGAACGCATCAAGGGCGTGGCAAAACGCACCGCACGCCCTGAAGTCATGGGTGGCCTGGGCGGCTTCGGCGCCCTCTGCGAGATCCCGGCCGGCTACAAACAGCCGGTGCTGGTCTCTGGCACCGACGGCGTCGGCACCAAGCTGCGCCTGGCGCTGAACCTGAACAAGCACGACAGCATCGGCCAGGACCTGGTCGCCATGTGCGTCAACGACCTGGTGGTGTGCGGTGCCGAGCCGCTGTTCTTCCTCGACTACTACGCCACCGGCAAACTGAACGTTGACGTGGCCGCTACCGTGGTCACCGGCATCGGTGCCGGTTGCGAACTGGCCGGCTGCTCGCTGGTTGGTGGTGAAACCGCCGAAATGCCTGGCATGTACGAAGGCGAAGACTACGACCTGGCTGGCTTCTGCGTCGGCGTGGTGGAAAAGGCCGAAATCATCGACGGCTCCAAGGTTGCCACTGGCGACGCGCTGATCGCCCTGCCATCCTCGGGCCCGCACTCCAACGGCTACTCGCTGATCCGCAAGATCCTCGAAGTGTCCGCTACCGACATCGAGAACACCCAGCTGGACGGCAAGCCGCTGACCGACCTGCTGATGGCGCCAACCCGCATCTACGTCAAGCCGCTGCTGCAGCTGATCAAGAACACCGGCGCAGTCAAGGCCATGGCCCACATCACCGGTGGTGGCCTGCTGGACAACATCCCGCGCGTACTGCCGAAAAACGCCCAGGCCGTGGTTGACGTGGCCAGCTGGCAGCGCCCGGCGGTGTTCGACTTCCTGCAGGAAAAAGGCAACGTCGACGAGCACGAAATGCACCGCGTCCTGAACTGCGGCGTGGGCATGGTCATCTGCGTGGCCCAGGACCAGGTCGAAGCCGCCCTGAACGAACTGCGCGCCGCCGGTGAACAGCCATGGGTCATCGGCCACATCGCCGAAGCCGCCGAAGGCGCCGCCCAGGTCGAGCTGCAGAACCTCAAGGCACACTGATGCCAAGCAAGACCTGCAATGTAGTGGTACTGCTGTCGGGCTCCGGCAGCAACCTGCAAGCCCTGATCGACAGCTGCCAAGGCCAGGACAGCCCCGTGCGCATCCGTGCGGTGGTTTCCAACCGCGCCGATGCCTACGGCCTGCAACGCGCCGCGGCGGCCGGCATCGACAGCGTCGTGCTCGACCACACCCAGTTCGACGGCCGTGAAGCCTTCGATGCCGCGCTGATGGCGCGCATCGACGGCTTCACCCCGGACCTGGTGGTGCTGGCCGGCTTCATGCGCATCCTCAGTGGCGACTTCGTGCGCCACTATCAGGGCCGCCTGCTCAACATCCACCCGTCGCTGCTGCCCAAATACAAGGGCCTGCATACCCACCGCCGGGCACTGGAGGCAGGCGACGTCGAGCATGGCTGCAGCGTGCACTTCGTAACTGAGGAACTCGATGGCGGCCCACTGGTCGTACAGGCTGTAGTACCGGTGCCATCTGACGACACCATCGACAGCCTGGCCCAGCGGGTACACCGCCAGGAACACCTGATCTACCCGTTAGCAGTGCGCTGGTTCGCAGAAGGGCGCTTGCGTCTTGGCGAACAGGGTGCATTACTAGATGGCCAGCCCCTGCCGGCCAGCGGTCATTTGATTCGATCCTAGGAGAAATTATGCGTCGCGCCCTGCTCTTGGCTCTCGCCGTGCTCGCCCTGCCCCTCCAGGCAGCTGATCTGAAGCCATTCGCGGCCAGCTATACCGCTGACTGGAAGCAGCTGCCCATGAGTGGTACTGCCGAGCGCAGCCTGGTCAAAAATGCCAACGGTACCTGGGACCTTAATTTCAAGGCCTCCATGATGATCGCCAGCTTGACCGAGCAAAGCACCCTGCGCATGGAAAACGACACCCTGCTGCCGCAGAAGTACCACTTCGAGCGCGGTGGCCTGGGCAAGGCCAAGAAGGTCGACCTGAACTTCGACTGGAACGCCAAGAAAGTTACCGGTAGCGACCGTGGTGATGCGGTCAGCCTGCCACTGAACCGCGGTGTACTGGACAAGTCGTCCTACCAACTGGCCCTGCAGCATGACGTGGCCGCCGGTAAGAAGAGCATGACCTACCAGGTGGTCGACGGTGACGAGATCGACACCTACGACTTCCGCGTGCTGGGCACCGAAAAGGTCACGACCAAAACCGGCCAGATCGATGCGGTAAAGGTCGAGCGCGTGCGCGACCCAAGCCAGAGCAAGCGCATCACCGAGCTGTGGTTCGCCAAGAGCTGGGACTACCTGCTGGTGCAACTGCGCCAGGTCGAGACCGATGGTAAGGAGTATGTGATCGTGCTGCAGGATGGCACGGTCGATGGCAAGCCGGTGAAGGGTAACTGAGCCAGCACTGCCAGCAGCAACCGAAAGCCCCGCCTTGTGCGGGGCTTTTTTGTGCCGCCTCCGTTCATGCCTGACCTGCGCGAACTCCTGTAGGAGCGGCCTTGTGTCGCGATGGGGCGCGCAGCGGCCCCAGGATTTCTGCCCTGTCTCAAGGTTGCCGGGGCCGCTCTGCGGCCCATCGCGACACAAGGCCGCTCCTATAAAAAGCCGCGTCAGCAGGCCCAGGAGCTGTTCATGAAACTTGTTTCATGCCCGTTTTATTTACTTAGCCTGCTAACAAACTCTATAAAAGGGGTGTGCGACACAGTGTCGCAGCCATCTGAAGAAGTGGAGTTTACCGATGACTGTCCAAGTAACCGAACGCGACGAATCGAGAATGTCCCACGAAGGCCTGGCCGCTGGCGTGCGGATCTGGGATGTGCACCAACAAGGCCAATTGGTGGGTATGTTCCACAACGAAGACGAAGCGCACCAGTACCGCGTAGAGCTCGAAGAGCTGGAAAACCAGCGCACCACGCAGTGACCCAGCCTGCAAATAGAAAACCCCGCCAAGGCGGGGTTTTTCGTGTTTACCACATCAGATCATCAGGGATCTTGTAGGCCGCGTAAGGATCGTCCTCGTCCGCTTCCTCGACATGGGTGTTGAGCAACAGGATACGGCTGGGGTCGCGTTCCTGGATCTTCACTGCCGCTTCACGCGGGATAACCTCGTAACCGCCGGCGTGCGCCACGACGGCCAATGCACCATTGCTCAGCTTGGTACGCATCAGGGCGTTGACGGCAATGCGCTTGACCTTCTTGTCGTCAACGAAGTTGTAGTAATCCTCGGTGCTCAGCTTCGGCAAGCGGGTGGCTTCGATCAGTTGCTTGATCTGCGCGGCACGGGCCTTCTGCTCGGCCTTTTCCTGCTGCTGGCGGTTCAGCTCCTGGTCGCGCTTGGCCTTTTCGGCCATGGCTTCCTTGGCCATGCGCTGCTGGCTGTCGTCGACTTCGACCTGGCCTTTGTGCTCCATGCGCTTCTGTTTCTTTTCAGCTTTGTTGGTCTGCGAGACCTGTTTCTGGTTGACCAGACCGGCTTTGAGCAATTGGTCGCGTAGGGAAAGGCTCATGAATGTTCACTCACTTAATGCAACAGCTCAGCCGCAGCTGGGCAGGTTCTTTTCCTGACGTTTGGCTTCACCCCAAAGGGCATCCAGCTCGTCAAGGTTACAATCTTCGATAGGGCGACCACTGTCGCGCAATGCCTGTTCGATAAAACGGAACCGTCGCTCGAACTTGCGGTTGGCGCGGCGCAGCGCGTTTTCCGGGTCTTGCTTGAGGTGGCGAGCCAAGTTTACAGCGGCAAACAGCAGGTCGCCGACTTCATCCTCAAGCGCATCGGCATCGCCGTCGGCCATGGCCTGCAGCACTTCATCCAACTCTTCGCGGACCTTGTCCAGCACCGGCAATGCCGCAGGCCAGTCGAAACCAACCGTGGCTGCACGTTTTTGCAGTTTGGCCGCACGCGACAGCGCCGGCAATGCCGCCGGTACGTCGTCGAGCAGGGACAGCTGTTCAGGCTGGTTTTTTTCTGCGCGCTCTTCGGCCTTGATTTCTTCCCAGCGTGACTTGACCTGGGCCTCGCTCAGGCTGGGGGTGTCCACTGGCGCGTACAGCTCGCCGGTGGGGAATACGTGCGGGTGACGGCGGATAAGCTTACGGGTAATGCTGTCGACGACGCCATCAAACTCGAAACGCCCTTCCTCGCGGGCCAACTGGCTGTAGTAGACCACCTGGAACAGCAGGTCGCCCAGCTCACCTTGCAGGTGCTCGAAATCACCGCGCTCGATGGTGTCGGCAACCTCGTAGGCCTCTTCGATGGTGTGCGGGACGATACTCGCGTAGTTCTGCTGCAGGTCCCATGGGCAGCCATACTGCGGATCGCGCAGGCGGGCCATGAGGTGCAGCAGGTCTTCGAGGGTGTAGGTCATTAAGGCAGGTCCTTCGGTGGTGGCTTCTTCGCGGTTGAACCCGCTCCCCCTTGTACAGTGCAAATCTGAAGCTTTGCACCTTTTCTGTGGGAGCGGGTTTACCCGCGAAGCAGGCGCCGCTGTCTCAAGGGGTACGATTACGCCGCGTCTCGATGATGTTCGGCAACTGCGAGATCCGCCCCAGCAGGCGGCCCAGCGCGTCCAGGCCTGGAATCTCGATGGTCAGCGACATCAGCGCGGTGTTGTCTTCCTTGTTCGAGCGGGTGTTCACCGCCAGCACGTTGATCTTCTCGTTCAGCAGCACCTGCGACACGTCGCGCAGCAGGCCCGGGCGGTCGTAGGCACGGATGACGATGTCGACCGGGTAGGTCTGCACCGGGATCGGCCCCCAGCTCACCTGGATCATGCGCTCCGGTTCCTTGCCCGCCAGCTGCAACACCGAGGCACAGTCCTGGCGGTGAATGCTCACGCCACGGCCCTGGGTAATGTAGCCGACAATCGCATCGCCCGGCAGCGGCTGGCAGCAGCCCGCCATCTGCGTCAGCAGGTTGCCGACACCCTGAATCTGGATGTCGCCACGCTTGCCGGTACGCGGCCCGGTAGGCTTGCGCGGCACCAGTTCGATCTGTTCGATGCGCTCGGGTTCCAGCAACTGCTGAGCGGCGTTGACCAGGTGGGCCAGGCGCAAATCGCCAGCGCCAAGCGAGGCGAACATGTCTTCGGCGGTCTTGACGTTGGTCTTCTCGGCCAGGCGCTCGAAGTCCACCTGCGGCAGGCCCAGGCGGCTAAGCTCGCGTTCGAGCAAGGTCTTGCCGGCAGCGACGTTCTGGTCGCGTGCCTGCAGCTTGAACCAGTGCACGATCTTGGCCCGCGCCCGCGAGGTGGTGACGTAGCCCAGGTTGGAGTTCAACCAGTCACGGCTGGGGTTGCCGTGCTTGCTGGTGATGATCTCGACCTGCTCGCCGGTCTGCAGGCTGTAGTTGAGCGGCACAATGCGCCCGTTGATCTTGGCGCCGCGGCAGTTGTGACCGATTTCGGTATGCACGCGGTAGGCGAAGTCCAGCGGTGTGGCCCCCTTGGGCAAGTCGATGGCGTGGCCGTCGGGGGTGAATACATAAACCCGGTCTGGCTCGATGTCGACCCGCAGCTGCTCGGCCAGGCCACCGATGTCGCCCAGCTCTTCGTGCCATTCCAGCACCTGGCGCAGCCAGGAGATCTTCTCTTCGTAGTGGTTGGAGCTAGGCTTGACGTCGGTGCCCTTGTAGCGCCAGTGGGCACAAACGCCCAGCTCGGCTTCCTCGTGCATGCCATGGGTGCGGATTTGCACCTCCAGCACCTTGCCCTCGGGGCCAATCACCGCCGTGTGCAACGAGCGGTAGCCGTTTTCCTTGGGGTTGGCGATGTAGTCGTCGAACTCCTTGGGGATGTGCCGCCACAAGGTGTGCACGATGCCCAGCGCGGTGTAGCAGTCGCGGATTTCCGGCACCAGCACGCGTACCGCGCGCACGTCGTAGATCTGGCTGAACTCCAGGCCTTTGCGCTGCATCTTGCGCCAGATGGAATAGATATGTTTTGCCCGGCCGCTGATGTCAGCCTTCACGCCAGTGGCCAGCAACTCGTTCTGCAACTGGTTCATCACATCGCTGATGAACCGCTCACGGTCCAGCCGGCGCTCGTGCAGCAGCTTGGCGATCTGTTTGTACTGGTCGGGTTCAAGGTAGCGGAAGGACAGGTCTTCCAGCTCCCACTTGATGTGGCCGATACCCAGGCGATGCGCCAGCGGCGCATAAATGTCGAATACTTCACGCGCGACACGCAGGCGCTTTTCATCGTCGGCGGCCTTGACCGCACGGATCGCGCAGGTACGTTCCGCCAGCTTGATCAGTGCCACGCGCACGTCGTCGACCATGGCCACGAGCATCTTGCGCAAGTTTTCGACCTGCGCCTGCGAGCCCAGCACCAGCGACTGCCGCGGGCTGAGGCTGGCACTGATGGCGGCCATGCGCAGCACGCCGTCGATCAGCTTGGACACCACCGGGCCAAAGCGCTGGCTGACTTCGGCCAGGGTTACCTTGCCCTCGCGCACCGAGCGGTAGATGACCGCAGCCACCAAGGAGTCCTGGTCGAGCTTGAGGTCGGCGAGAATTTCGGCGATCTCCAGGCCCGCCTGGAAGCTGGACGTACCGTCCGCCCAGGAATGCTTGGCCGGGTTGCCCTTTATCTCGACCTCGTGGGCAAACTCGCAGGCTTCTTTCAGCTCTGCGCGATCCAGTGCCGAATCGACGCTTACCACATGGTCCAACCATGCTTCGAGATTGATACTGCCGTCGGTGTTGACCGGCTGGTGCACTCTCACCTGTACCATCTTTTTTTACCTTTCCATACAGCGCAGCACTCATGGCTGCGCTGGCGATCACCGTGTGGCTACCCTTCCGTGGTAGCCGCACCAAGGGGCCAGTCAGCTAGCCCGCTTCGAATAACGCCATGGCTTCGACATGCGCCGTCTGAGGAAACATGTCGAGAATCCCGGCCCTTTTTAACCGGTACCCCTGGCCGACCAGCACCTGGGCGTCTCGCGCCAGCGTGGCCGGGTTGCACGATACGTAGACCAGCCGTCTGGCCTTGAGGCGGGCGATGCCTTGCACCACCTCGTACGCACCGTCGCGCGGTGGATCCAAGAGTACCGCAGAAAAGCCTTCGGCGGCCCATCCGGTGCTTGCCAAAGGCTGCGATAAATCGGCCTGAAAAAACTCTGCGTTATGCACATTGTTGTTCCGGGCATTGGCCGCGGCCCGATCGACCATGGCCTGTACACCTTCCACTGCCACCACCTCACGCGCCTGGCGGGCCAACGGCAGGGCAAAGTTGCCCAAGCCGCAGAACAGGTCCAGCACGCGCTCGTCGGCCTGCGGTGCGAGCCAGGCCAAGGCCTGCTCGATCATCGCCGTGTTGACCTGGGCATTCACCTGCACGAAGTCACCTGGGCGCCAGGCCAGCTCCAGCTGCCATGGTGCCAGGGTAAAGCCCAGTTGCGCGGCCGGGTCTACTGGCGCCGGCTCGCCTTCGCCCTGCAGCCACAGCTGGGCATTGGCCTGCTCGCAGAACGCCTGCAGCCTGGCCAGGTCTTCCGCTGGCAGCGGTGCCACATGGCGTACCAGCACCGCCTCGGCGGTGCCGCTGAACAGTTCTACATGGCCCAGCGCCTGCGGTTTGCTTAACGAGCGCAGCACGGTTGGCAAATGGCGCAAAATTGACTGCAAGGGCTGTACCAGCACCGCGCAATCGTCGATGGCGATGATGTCCTGGCTGGCTTCAGCGCGGAAGCCCACGTCCAGATGGCGTGCCTTGACGTCCCAGCGCACGGCCACGCGGGCGCGGCGCCGGTAGCCGAATTCCGGCCCGCTCAGTGGTGCGGCCCATTCTTCGGGTTGCACGCCAGCCACCCGCTGCAGCTGCTCGGCGAGGGTGCGCTGCTTCAGCGCCAGTTGCGCATCGTGTGGCAGGTGCTGCAGGTTGCAGCCACCGCAGCGGTCGTAGTACCGGCACGGTGCTTCACGGCGCTCGGGGCTGGCCTGCAGTAGCCGCTCCAGGCGGGCTTCGACCACTTTGCCACGGGCATTGAGCACCCGCGCCTCCACGGTTTCACCGGCCAGGGCACCACTGACGAACCAGGTGCGCCCTTCCAGGAAGGCGATGCCGCGGCCGTCACCGGCAAGGCGCTCGATTTCCAGGCGCTGTTTCTTGCCCACGGGGACCTGGGGGCTGCGGTTGCCGCCGGCCGGCTGGAAGCGCAGGCCGCTGTTGCTTTTTTTCTTGGACATTTAGCTTGGGTCGAACAGGCCGGTGGACAGGTAACGGTCGCCGCGGTCGCAGATGATCGCGACCATCGTGGCATTTTCCACCTCGCGGGACAGGCGCAGCATGGCTGCGACCGCACCACCAGAGGACACACCGCAGAAAATGCCCTCTTCACGGGCAAGGCGGCGGGTGGTGTCTTCGGCTTCCTGTTGCGACATGTCGACCACGCGGTCGACACGGCTGGCGTCGAAGATCTTCGGCAGGTACTCCTCGGGCCAACGGCGGATGCCAGGGATGGCCGAGCCTTCCATCGGTTGCAGGCCAATGATCTGCACCGCCGGGTTCTGTTCCTTGAGGTACTGCGAGCAGCCCATGATGGTACCGGTGGTACCCATGGAGCTGATGAAATGGGTGATGCTGCCCTGGGTCTGCTGCCAGATCTCCGGGCCGGTGCTGTTGTAGTGGGCGATCGGGTTGTCGCCGTTGGCGAACTGGTCCAGCACCAGGCCGCGGCCTTCGGCCTGCAGTTTCTCGGCCAGGTCACGGGCGCCTTCCATGCCTTCTTCCTTGGTCACCAGGATCAACTCGGCGCCATAGGCGGTCATGGCGGCCTTGCGCTCGGCGGTGGAGTTGTCGGGCATGATCAGGATCATCTTGTAGCCCTTGATCGCCGCCGCCATCGCCAGGGCGATGCCGGTGTTGCCGGAGGTGGCTTCGATCAGGGTGTCGCCGGGCTTGATCTGGCCACGTAGTTCGGCGCGAGTGATCATCGACAGTGCCGGGCGGTCCTTTACCGAGCCGGCGGGATTGTTACCTTCGAGCTTGAGCAGGAGGGTATTGCTGGTTTCGCCAGCGATGCGCTGCAGGCGAACCAGAGGCGTATTGCCGACGCAATCGGCGATGGTTGGGTACTGCAAGGTCATGGCGTATTTCACAATCCGGACGGCAGGGGCGCCTATCATACCGGCAAACCCTTCGCGGCCATATCACGCAATCTGTGGTGGATATAGCTACAAGCTATAACGGTATGACATGTGCCGGCCCTTTCGCGGGTAAACCCGCTCCCACAGGGGTTCCACTACCCTCAAAGCTAGTGATGTACCTGTGGGAGCGGGTTTACCCGCGAAGGGGCCGCCACATGTAACGGCAACCTCATCCATAGCCGCAGCCCACGCTTGCCATTCTGCGCCCACAAGGTCCCGCCCTGGCGCTGAATGGCACTGCGGGCAATGCTCAGCCCCAAGCCGAAACCACCATCCCCGGGCCGCGAACCGTCCAGCCGCGAGAACGGCGCAAAGATCCGCTCCAGGTCCTCTTCAGCCACACCGCCACCTTCATCCTCCAGCCACAGCCACCAGTAACTGCCCTCATGCTGTGCCCCCAACCGCACCACACCCTCTGCGGGCGAGTGACGAATGGCATTGCGCAACATGTTCTCCAGCGCCTGGGCCAGGTGATTGAGGTTGCCCTGCACCCAGCAGTCGGCCGGCACTTCGCAGCGCAGCCGCTTGGGTGACCAGCCGCTCTCGTAGCTGGCATTCTCGGCCAGCAGCTCCCACAGCGCCTGGACCTCGATCGGTTCCAGGTTCATCGGCGCACGTTCGGCGTCCTGCCAGACCAGCTGCAAGGTGTCTTCGACCAAGTGCTGCATGCAGTCCACTTCACGGCTCAGGCGCTCGCGCAGGCGCTGCAGGTCGGTTTCGCCATCGCAGGCCACCCGCAGCCGGCTCAGCGGCGTGCGCATTTCATGGGACAGGTCGCGCAGCAATTGTTGCTGCATGGCCACCGTGCCCTGCAGCCGCTCGGCCATCTGGTCGAAAGCGCGGGCCAGCTCGCCAAGCTCGTCATGCCGGGCAATGGTGCGCGAGTCGAGACGGGCCGATAGCTGGTCGGCACGCCAGGCATTGGCCTGCTCACGAAGCTGGTTCAGCGGCACGATCAACATGCGGTACAGGCCCACGCACAGCAGCAAGGTGAACAGGCCTGGGATGATGCCGTTGGTAACGATGCGCCACAGCAACCGGTACTGGTCCGGATTGAACCGCTGCGGCAGCTCGATCACCAGCATGCCCTGCTCCGGCGCCCCCGGGAACGGAATACGCACCCACGGCTGGTTGACGCTGCGCCGGCTCATCGGCCAGTCGACACCGCGTAGGCGTGTCAGCCGCTGCATGATCTGCGGGTCGAGGGTGGCGCTGTCGAGCGGCCGCAGGTTGATATCGAGCACGCCAACCCAGCCCCGCTCGCGCTGGTGCATCGCCGTTACCCACTGGTCCAGCCCTGCCCGCCCACCGCTGCGCCAGGCCTGCTCGGCCTCAGCGGCATAGCCGCGCAACGCCAGCCGCGCGGGCTCCGAAAGGAAGGCGTTCTGGGTTTCCATGTGCCGGCCCCAAGTGTAGCTGAGGCCGATCATCAGTAGGCAGAAACCCACCAGCAGGATGGCCAGCTTCCAGAACAGCGAATGGCGGTCAAGCACGGGTCACTCCGCTTCGCTGGCGCTGAGCACGTAGCCCTTGCCCCACACGGTGCGGATCTGCCGTTCGTGGTAGCCGATGCCCTTGAGCTTGCGGCGGATCTGGCTGACGTGCATGTCCAGGCTGCGGTCATGCCGCGAATAGCCGCGCTGCAGCACTTGCTGGTACAGGAACGGCTTGCTCAACACGTCATCGAGGTTGCGATTGAGGATGTCGAGCAAACGGAATTCGCTGGGGGTCAGGCCCGCCAGGTGGCCACCGAGGCGCACGTCGCACAGCCCCTCGTCAAACTGCAATTCGCCGCAGGCGCCATGCTCCTGCGGGGCTTGATGGCGACGCTCAAGGGCCACGCGGCGCAGGATTGCCTCGATGCGCACCTGCAACTCGGCCATGCTGAACGGCTTGGGCAGGTAATCGTCGGCACCGCGCTGAAAACCACTGATACGGTCAGCCTCGGCGCCCAGCGCCGACATCAGGATCACCGGCGTGGCACTTTTCTTGCGCAACTGCGCCAGGGCATCCAGGCCGTTGAGCCCGGGCAGCAGGATGTCCATGAGCACCACATCGAAAGCGTGGCGCCCAGCCGTTTCCAGGCCCTCCAGGCCATTGCGGCACCAGGTCACCTGGAAGCCGCCACGCTGCAACTCTTCGTGCAGGTAAGCGCCGAGGACCGGATCGTCCTCGATGGCGAGGATATTGGAATTGTGAATAGCTACAGGATTCATTGGCAACTGCCATGCATTCTCAATTGAACGATTATTGAGCATCTGCCGCCTGCCAGGCAACCACCCTGCGACCAATGCCCCGGCAACGGCGCAAAACACGTACTAAAGAGGTGCAATAGCGCGGCAGGCGGAGTAACTTCCCGGCTTGGCCGTCACAGCTTGACGGCGTCCAGGCACATGACAGGAGGCGAGTGTGCTCGATCGCTTGGGAATCCGAAGCCGGGTGATGCTGCTGGCCCTGCTGCCTGCCGGCCTGATGGCCTTGGTGCTGGGCAGTTATTTCACCTGGCTGCAACAGAACGACCTGCGCACCCAGCTGCTGCAACGCGGCAAGATGATCGCCGAACAGCTGGCGCCGCTGGCCGCACCCGCCATGGCCAAGCTGGCACCGGCACAACTGGAGCGCATCGCCGCGCAAACCCTGGAGCAGGCCGATGTGCGCGCCGTCGCCTTCCTTGCCCCAGACCGCACGCGCCTGGCGCACGCTGGCCCGAGCATGCTCAACCTGCCGCCTAGTGGTGGCACCGGCACCCAGCTGCTGCAGCGCAGCGGCAATGATGCCACCCGCTACCTGATGCCGGTGTTCGGCCACCACCGCGACCTGGCCACCGATGCCGTGCCAGCCGAGGCGGAGCGCCTGCTGGGCTGGGTCGAGATCGAGCTGTCCCACGACGGCACCCTGCTACGTGGCTACCGCAACCTGTTCACCAGCCTGTTGCTGATCCTCGCCTGCCTGGTGCTCAGCGGCCTGCTGGCGCTGCGCATGAGCCGCACCATCAACGACCCCATCGAACGCATCAAGCACGCAGTCAACCAGCTCAAGGACGGCCACCTGGAAGAACGCCTGCCGGCCATGGGCAGCCATGAGCTGGACGAACTGGCGCGGGGCATCAACCGCATGGCCGAGACCCTGCACAACGCCCACGAAGAGCTGCAGCACAGCATCGACCAGGCCACCGAGGACGTGCGCCAGAACCTGGAAACCATCGAGATCCAGAACATTGAGCTGGACATGGCACGCAAGGAGGCACTGGAAGCCAGCCGCATCAAGTCGGAGTTCCTGGCCAACATGAGCCACGAAATCCGCACCCCGCTCAACGGCATCCTCGGTTTCACCCACCTGCTGCAAAAAAGCGAACTGGCACCGCGCCAGCTGGACTACCTGAGCACCATCGAGAAGTCCGCCGACAACCTGCTGGGGATCATCAACGAGATCCTCGACTTCTCCAAGATCGAGGCCGGCAAGCTGGTGCTCGACAGCATCCCGTTCAACCTGCGCGACCTGATCCAGGACACCCTGACCATCCTCGCCCCGGCCGCCCACGCCAAGCAGCTGGAGCTGCTCAGCCTGATCTATCGCGACACCCCATCGTCGCTGATCGGCGACCCGCTGCGCCTCAAGCAGATCCTCACCAACCTGGTCAGCAACGCCATCAAGTTCACCCGCGAAGGCACCATCGTCGTACGCGCCATGCTCGAAGACGAGCACGAAGACAGCGCACAGCTACGCATCAGCGTGCAAGACACCGGCATCGGCCTGTCGCCGCAAGATGTGCGTACGCTGTTCCAGGCCTTCAGCCAGGCCGACAACTCGCTGGCCCGCCAACCTGGCGGCACCGGGCTGGGGCTGGTGATTTCCAAGCGCCTGATCGAGCAGATGGGCGGCGAAATCGGCGTCGACAGCACCCCGGGTGAAGGTTCGCAGTTCTGGATCAGCCTCAACCTGCCCAAGGCCCACGACGATGTCGAGGAGCAGCCATTGCAGCCGCTGCTGGGCCGCCGCGCGGCCATCGTCGATGGCCACGAACTGGCGCGACAGGCGTTGGAGCACCAACTGGAGGACTGCGGCCTCAGCGTCAGCCTGTTTGCCTCCTACGACCAGTTGCTGCAGGCGGTGCAAGCCGCCAGCCAGGCCGGCCATCCATTCGAGTTCGCCGTACTCGGGGCTAACCTGGGCAGCCTGTCACCCGAGCAACTGGGCCATTACCACCAGCTGCTCGAACGCAACCATTGCCAATGCGTTGTGCTGTGCCCCACCACCGAGCAGGCGCTGTACCACAAGTACCTGCCCAACGGCCACGGCCAGTTGCTGTCCAAGCCAACCTGCACACGCAAACTACGGCGCCTGCTGCTGGAGCTGGTGCAACCACGCCGCCCGCTGGGCGAGACGAACAGCGTCAACGGTCAGCGCCAGCCGAAAATACTCTGCGTCGACGACAACGCCGCCAACCTGCTGCTGGTGCAGACCCTTCTCGAAGACCTGGGCGCCGAGGTGCTGGCCGTCGACAACGGTTATGCAGCGGTACAAGCAGTACAAAACGAACCTTTCGACCTGGTGCTGATGGACGTACAGATGCCCGGCATGGACGGCCGCGCCTGCACCGAGCAGATCCGCCTGTGGGAAAACACCCAAAGCGGCAACCCGCTACCCATCGTTGCCCTCACCGCCCACGCCATGGCCAACGAAAAACGCGCGTTACTGCACGGGGGCATGGACGATTACCTGACCAAGCCGATCAGCGAGCGCCAGCTGGCCCAGGTTGTGATGAAGTGGACCGGCCTGAGCCTGGGCGCGCCACAGCAGGAGCGACTGGCCGAACACCTGGCCAGCGGTGATGAGCTGATGGTGCTCGACCCCGAAGAAGGCCTGCGCCTGGCCGCTGGCAAAGCGGACCTGGCGGCCGACATGCTGAGCATGCTGCTGGCGTCGCTGGAGGCTGACCGTGAAGCCATACGTGCCGCCCGTGAGGCCGATGACCACGGCACGCTGATCGAGCAGGTACACCGCCTGAACGGCGCCTCGCGCTATTGCGGCGTGCCACAATTGCGGGCAGCGTGCCAGCGCAGCGAGACCTTGCTCAAGCAGGAAAATCCGCAGGCGCAGCAGGCGCTGGATGAACTGGATGCGGCGATCAATCGGCTGGCCGCACAAGCCCGCCTGAGCGCCTGACCTCACCGGCCCTATCGCCGGCCCAGATCAACATCCCTTTCAGCCCGCTGGCTACAATCCCCAGACCACTGCAAAGGAAGCCCCACCATGCGCGCCCTGTTGTTCAGCAGCCAGCACTACGACCAGGAAAGCTTTACCCAGGCTGCCAGCAGCACCGCCCTGGAGCTGCACTTCCAACCCGCCCGCCTGACGCTCGACACCGCCGCCCTGGCCGATGGCTATGAGGTGGTCTGCGCCTTCATCAATGACGAACTCGACGCCCAGGTACTGCAGCGCCTGGCCGCTGGCGGCACGCGCCTGATTGCCCTGCGCTCGGCCGGCTACAACCATGTCGACCTGGCCGCCGCCCAGCGCCTCGGCCTGGCCGTGGTGCGCGTGCCGGCCTACTCGCCGCATGCCGTGGCCGAGCACGCCGTGGCGCTGATCCTGGCCCTCAACCGGCGCCTGCACAGGGCCTACAACCGCACCCGCGAAGGCGACTTCACCCTGCACGGGCTGACCGGCTTCGACCTGCACGGCAAAACCGTCGGCGTGGTCGGCACCGGCCAGATCGGCGCCGCCTTCGCCCGCATCATGGCCGGTTTCGGTTGTCAGCTGCTGGCCTACGACCCTTACCCCAACCCCGAGCTACTGGCACTTGGCGCCCGCTACCTGACATTGCCCGAGCTGCTGCGCGAAGCCCGCATCATCAGCCTGCACTGCCCGCTGACCGAACACACCCGGCACCTGATCAATGCACAAAGCCTGGCCCAGCTGCAGCCCGGCGCCATGCTGATCAACACTGGCCGTGGCGCGCTGGTCGACACCCCGGCACTGATCGACGCACTGAAAAGTGGCCAGCTCGGCTACCTGGGCCTGGACGTCTACGAAGAGGAAGCACAGCTGTTCTTCGAGGACCGCTCCGACCTGCCGCTGCAGGACGACGTGCTGGCACGCCTGCTGACGTTCCCCAACGTCATCATCACCGCGCACCAGGCCTTCCTCACCCGCGAGGCGCTGGATGCCATTGCCGCGACCACGCTGGACAACATCAACCGCTGGGCGGCAGGCAATCCACAGAATCAGGTCTCAGGTTAGTGCTAGGATACGCGGCATTTCTGGAGGACCCATGGTCGAGCACGATTTCCGCTACACCCTTTTCAACCCGCAACACACCCTGATCGAGTGCCGCGCCCTGGTGCCAGGCCGTTACCAGGTCACTGGTAACGGTGGCTCGATGCATAAAGGCGACACCCTGCTGGTCACCCTGAAGGGCAGCAAGGACTTGTCCATGCGCCTGACCGTGGAGAGCGTACGCCACCTGATCAACCCGCGCGGTCAGTGGGTTGCCGTGGCCAGCGGCCCTGTCTTCAACGAGCTGGAAATCCTCACCTGGCAGGTAGAGTGCGACAGCTGCGACGCCGTGCTGGACTTCGAGTTTGCGGTAGACGCCAAGCTGGGCAAGAAGGCCCGCCAGCCTGCCGCCAGCGCGCGTATCGCCGAGCTGGGCTGGGCCAGCCGTGGTGAAAAACACCTGTGCCCGCGTTGCCAGGAGAGCGCCGAGTGAAAAATCTGCTGACCGGCGCGCTGATTGCCACCGGCCTGCTCGGCTGTGCCGCCGAACCTTCCAAGTTGCAGCAGGAACGCAGCTATGTGCTGGAGTGGATTGGCGAACGCCCACTGATCGATTACAGCCACCTGACCCTGACCCTGGCCAGCGACGGCCGTGCCTACGGCAACGCCGGCTGCAACCACTGGTTTGCGCCGTACACGCTGGACGGCAAGCACCTGAGCTTCGGCAAGGTCGGCAAAACTCGCAAGCTGTGCGCGCCGGCGTTGATGGAGCAGGAAAAACGCTTCCTGCAGGCGCTGGAAACGGTGCAGCGCTGGGATGTGTCGCCGGTAGAGCAGATGCGCTTCTGGCCGGCCGAGGGCAAGCCGCTGCGCTTCTGGCCTGAAGAAGGCTGACCGATACCGGTGACTGTGGGAGCGGCCTTGTGTCGCGATAGGGCTGCGCAGCAGCCCCAGCAATTTCAGCGGCGAAGCTGATACCTGGGGCCGCTACGCGCCCCAATCGCGACACGAGGCCGCTCCCACAAAGGCGCGCAGCAGCCCCAAACGCATCAGGCGCCTTTCAGGGCCTTGATCTTGGCCTGCAACCCTTCCAGGGTCTGCTCGCCCATCAGCTGCTCACGCACCTTGCCCTTGTCATCGATGATGTAGGTCACCGGCAGCGCCTCGCTGCGCGGCAGGTCGTAGCGCTCGGCCGGGTCCTGGGCCAGCACGGTGAAACCGATGCCCAGGGTTTCAGCAGCCTGCTTCAGGTCCGGCCCTTGCAGGCCATCGAAGTTCACCCCCACCACCTTGATGCCGTCGGCCGCCCACTGCTTGGCCGCCTGGTTCAGTTCAGGGATTTCGGTACGGCACGGCCCGCACCATTCGGCCCAGTAGTTGAGCACCAGCCAGTGCCCTTCGATCTGTTCGGCCTTAACCGTATTGCCGTGTTGGTCCACGCCATAATCGGCACCGCAACCACCGAGCAAAAGGCTCGCGGTGATGGCCAGTACTGCTGCCAGACGCCTTGCCATGGGTCAATCCTTCTCGAGTTTTCAAGCAAATGGTTCAGTCGCTGCGGTTAGAATAGCTGCCACACCCTGCTGGATGCGACCCGACATGACTGACTTGACGCTTTATCATAACCCGCGCTGCTCGAAATCCCGCGGCGCGCTGGAACTGCTCGAAGCCCGCGGCCTGGCGCCGACCATCGTACGCTACCTCGAAACCCCGCCCGACGCCGCCACCCTCGAGGCCCTGCTCGGCAAGCTGGGCATCGCCCCACGCCAGCTGCTGCGCACCGGCGAGGACGAGTACAAGGACCTGAACCTGGCCGACCCGGCGCTGACCGATGCGCAACTGATCGAGGCCATGGCCAAGCACCCCAAGCTGATCGAACGGCCAATCCTGGTCGCCGGTGACAAGGCCGTGGTCGGCCGCCCGCCAGAGAAAGTGCTGGAGATCCTGCCGTGAGCGCGCCCTACATCCTGGTGCTGTATTACAGCCGCCACGGCTCGACCAGCGAGATGGCCCGGCACATCGCCCGTGGCATCGAACTGGCCGGCATGGAGGCGCGCCTGCGCACGGTGCCCGCCATATCCACCGAGTGCGAAGCGGTGGCCCCGGACATCCCGGCCAGTGGCGCGCTGTACGCCACCCTCGACGACCTGCGCCACTGCGCCGGCCTGGTGCTGGGCAGCCCCACCCGCTTCGGCAACATGGCGGCGCCGCTGAAGTACTTCCTCGATGGCACCAGCAGCCTGTGGCTGGGCGGTGAACTGGTCGGCAAGCCGGCTGGCGTGTTCACCTCCACCGCCAGCCTGCACGGCGGCCAGGAAACCACCCTGCTGTCGATGATGCTGCCGCTGATGCACCACGGCATGTTGGTAATGGGCCTGCCGTACAGCGAATCGGCTTTGCTGGAAACCCGTGGTGGCGGCACGCCTTACGGCGCCAGCCATCATGCCGGTGCCGATGGCAAACGTGAACTCGACCAACATGAGATCGCCCTATGCCGCGCGCTTGGCCAACGCCTGGCAACCACGGCCAAGGCCCTGGAGGCCGCGCGTGGCTAAAAAGCCCAAGGTGTTGCCGCCGCTGGAATGGCTGGCGCCACGCCTGCGCCTGACGCGGGCGCTGAGCCTGGCGTTCTTTTTCGGCCTGATCGCCTTGCTGGTGGTGAACAACCTGTGGTTCGCCAACCTGCATGGGGCACGGGTCGAGGTGATCCTGGCGATCGAACTGGTGCCGCTGCTGCTGTTGCTGCCGGGCATGCTGACGGGCAGCGCCCGGGCTCATGCCTGGACCTGCTTCGTGGTGAATATCTATTTCATCAAGGGCGTGCTGGCCGCGTTCGACCCGGCGCGGGCGGTGTTTGGCTGGGTTGAAGTGCTAGTGAGCCTGGGGCTGTTCATTGCCGGGCTGCTGTACGTGCGCTGGAAGTTCCAGCATGAACGGCGCATGGCGGGCGAAGGCAGTTAGATTCTTCGCGGGCATGCCCGCTCCCACAGGAATCGCACCGCGCTTAAGGCCTGTGCAGTACCTGTGGGAGCGGGCGTGCCCGCGAATGGGAGCAACACAAGACTCAATGGTTGACGGTATGCGCCAGCATCACCGACAACTGGCACAGCGGCCGCCCGCTCTCGGCATGCCACTGGTTGAACGCCTGCTGCACCAACGCCAGGTCACGCTGGCTGGTCGGCTGCTTGTCGATCACCTTCTGCGCAATCAACGCCGCGGCCATGTCATCGGTAGGGATGAACGTGTCCTTGCCGACCATGCGCAGGAAGCGCGGCGCCGACAACCCACCCAGCTGGTTGCCATGCTTGGCCAGGTACTTCCACAGCCCGACAATATCGGTCACCGGCCAGTCGGCAATGAACGCACCAAAGCTGCCATGCGCTTTCGCGATATCCAGCACCATTTGCGCATTGCGCGGCACGCTCTTGAGCTTGCCCAGGTGGCGAATAATGCGCTCATCGTGCATCAGCCGCTCCAGGTGCTCGGCGCCCATCAGCACTACCTTTTCCGGGTCGAAGCCGAAGAACACCTGCTCGAACGCCGGCCACTTGGCATCCACCAGGCTGTGCTTGAGCCCGGCGCGGAACACGCGCAGGGCCAGGGTCGACAGATAGCGGTCGTCGCTGATATCGCGCAGCTGCGCTGGCGTGCGCGGCTGCGGCAGAAAGGCCTCCAGCGCCTGGGCCGAGCCAAAGCGATTCAGGCAGTACTCATGCAGCCACTGGTAATCGCGCATGGGCTCAGATATTCAAAACGTCGAGGAAGCGCGGGGTGGCGTTTTCGTCGATCTTCAGGCTGGTGAAGTCGAACAGGTTACGGTCGGCCAGCTGCGACGGTGCCACGTTTTGCAGGGCGCGGAAGATGCTTTCGGTACGGCCCGGGTGCTTGCGCTCCCACTCCACCAGCATGTCCTTGACCACCTGGCGTTGCAGGTTTTCCTGCGAGCCGCACAGGTTGCACGGGATGATCGGGAATTCCTTCATGTCCGAGTAGGCCTGGATGTCCTTCTCGCTGCAGTAGGCCAACGGGCGGATCACCACGTTGCGGCCATCATCGGCGCGCAGCTTCGGCGGCATGCCCTTGAGCGCGCCATTGAAGAACATGTTGAGGAAGAAGGTTTCGACGATATCGTCGCGGTGGTGCCCCAGCGCCATCTTGGTCGCGCCGATTTCGTCGGCGAAGGTGTACAGGGTGCCACGGCGCAGGCGCGAGCACAGCGAGCAGGTGGTCTTGCCCTCGGGCACCAGTTCCTTGACCACCGAGTAGGTATCCTTCTCGACGATGTGGTACTCGACGCCCAGCTCCTTGAGGTAGGCCGGCAGCACATGCTCAGGGAAGCCCGGCTGCTTCTGGTCCATGTTCACCGCGACGATCTCGAACTTGATCGGTGCCACCTTCTGCAGGTGCAACAGAACGTCGAGCATGGTGTAGCTGTCCTTGCCGCCGGACAGGCAGACCATGACCTTGTCGCCATCCTCGATCATGTTGTAGTCGGTGATGGCTTCGCCGGCGAGACGACGCAGGCGTTTTTGCAGTTTGTTCTGGTTGACCGAGAGGGTGCCCATAGCGCTTGGATCCGCGAGGTGTGACAAAAGCCGGCTATTTTACGCACAAACGCAGCATCGCTGTAGGCATTCCGATAAAGACTTCAATGTAATCAACAGCTCGGCTGAAAGCGCAATTTGCTCTAAAAAGCCCGGTTTATGCGGGTAACGGCTTCCTATACTGCGACATAAGGCCACATTACCGCTTGCTTCGGTGTTCGGGCCTCGGGCCGCTTGCGCTCCATCTGGGGGGCGTTTGGCAACATTGAGAGGAGTGACCGGCATGATTCATCACGTTGTGGGGCTGTTTACCCATCCCGACCAGGAATGGCGGGAGATTCGTGGCGAAGAAGAAACCATAAGCCACATGTACCTGACGCACACCCTGATCCTGGCGGCGATCCCCGCCGTATCGGCGTTCATCGGCACCACTCAGGTCGGCTGGGTGATCGGTGACCGTCCGGCCGTGATGCTGACCATGGAAAGCGCCATCTGGATGAGCATCATGTCGTACCTGGCCATGCTCGCCGGGGTAGCAGTGATGGGGGCGTTCATCCACTGGATGGCCCGCACCTACGATGCCAACCCGTCCATGGCGCAGTGCATCGCCTTTGCCACCTACACCGCCACACCGCTGTTCATCGGTGGCCTGGCGGCGCTGTACCCGCACCTGTGGCTGGGCATGCTGATTGGCACCGCCGCCATCTGTTACACCGTGTACCTGTTGTATGTCGGCTTGCCGACGTTCATGAACATACCGTCCGACGAAGGCTTCCTGTTCTCCAGCTCGGTGCTGGCGGTGGGCCTTGTAGTACTGGTGGCTATCATGGCCGCCACGGTGATTATCTGGGGACTGGGCGTGGGGCCCGTCTACACCAACTAGAACAGATTCAACCAACACTGGGGCATCAACCTGAGGCCGCCGCAAGGCGGCCTCAGGCTGTGCGCTGACCGGTGGCCCGGCAGGCCACCCAGGGTTGCGGCATAATGCCCGGTCAGGAGAACCACCCCGCCATGCCAGAGCTGCTCAGACAACGCGTCGAAACCTGTTACCAGCAAGCCGAAACCTTCTTCAAACGCCCCTTCCCGCGCCCGGAAGTCAGCTTCAAGCTGCGCGGGCAAAAAGCCGGTGTTGCCCACCTGCACGAGAACCTGCTGCGCTTCAACCTGCAGCTTTACCGCGAAAACCAGGAAGACTTCCTGCGCCAGACCGTGGCCCATGAAGTGGCGCACCTGGTGGCCCATCAGCTGTTCGGCGACCGCATCCAGGCCCACGGCGAGGAGTGGCAGCTGATCATGCGCGGGGTGTACGAGCTGCCGCCCAACCGTTGCCACAACTACGAGGTGCAACGGCGCGTGGTAACCCGCTACATCTACCGCTGCCCGTGCCCGCAAGGCGACTTCCCATTTACCGCGCAGCGGCACAAGCTGGTGCGCCAGGGGCGGCGTTACCTGTGCAAGCGGTGCCGGGAGATATTGGTGTACAGCGGTGAGACGCGGGTCGAATAGATTTGGGTTTTACCTGTACCGGCCCTTTCGCGGGTAAACCCGCTCCCACAGACACAGCGCAAACCTGCAGAAGTGCGCGGTCCCTGTGGGAGCGGGTTCACCCGCGAAGAGGTCGGTACAGGCGACAAATAAATCCCAGGAAAAAGAAAGGCGACCCGAGGGTCGCCTTCTTCGTACCAGCCTACGCCTTACTTCTCGACGAAGGCACGCTCGATCAGGTAGTCACCCGGCTCGCGCATGCGGGCGGAAACTTTCAGGCCGAAGCTGTCCAGCACTTCGCTGGTCTCGTCGAGCATGCTCGGGCTGCCGCAGATCATCGCGCGGTCGTCCTGCGGGTTGATCGGTGGCAGGCCGATGTCGCTGAACAGCTTGCCGCTACGCATCAGGTCGGTCAGGCGGCCCTGGTTCTCGAACGGCTCACGGGTCACGGTCGGGTAGTAGATCAGCTTGTCGCGAACCGACTCACCGAAGAACTCGTTCTGCGGCAAGTGCTCGGTGATGAACTCGCGGTAAGCCACTTCGTTCACATAGCGCACGCCGTGCACCAGGATCACTTTTTCGAAGCGCTCGTAGGTTTCCGGGTCCTGGATGACACTCATGAACGGCGCCAGGCCAGTGCCGGTGCTCAGCAGGTACAGGTGCTTGCCCGGGTTCAGGTCGTCGAGTACCAGGGTGCCGGTAGGCTTCTTGCTGATGATGATCTCATCGCCTTCCTTCAGGTGCTGCAGCTGCGAGGTCAGCGGGCCGTCCGGCACCTTGATGCTGAAGAACTCCAGGTGCTCTTCCCAGTTTGGCGATGCGATGGAATAGGCACGCATGAGCGGACGGCCGCTTTCCTGCTGCAGGCCGATCATCACGAACTGACCGTTCTCGAAGCGCAGGCCCGGGTCGCGGGTGCACTTGAAGCTGAACAGGGTGTCGTTCCAGTGGTGCACACTGAGGACACGTTCGTGGTTCATGTTGCTCATCGATGGGGCTCCTGAAGAAAAACGCGGCGCGCAAAACGCGCAGTTGCGCGATAGTTTAGGGGCAGCGACAATATCTGTTAACTGGATTATCAAGATATGTGTTATCGGTTATATCGATATGCGATTTACACTTCGTCAACTTCAAGTCTTCGTCGCCGTCGCCCAGCACCAAAGCGTCTCTCGGGCCGCTAGCCTGCTGGCCTTGTCGCAGTCGGCTGCCAGTACCTCCATCACCGAACTGGAGCGGCAATCGAGCTGCCAATTGTTCGACCGTGCGGGCAAGCGCCTGGCGCTCAACGCCTTGGGCCATCAACTGTTGCCACAGGCAGTGGCCCTACTCGATCAGGCCAAGGAAATCGAAGACCTGCTCAACGGCAAGTCCGGTTTCGGCTCGCTGGCGGTCGGCGCCACGCTGACCATCGGCAACTACCTGGCCACCCTGCTGATTGGCAGCTTCATGCAGACCCACCCGGAAAGCCAGGTGAAGCTGCATGTACAGAACACTGCGCATATCGTGCAACAGGTCGCGCACTACGAAATTGATCTGGGTCTAATCGAAGGCGACTGCAACCACCCGGACCTGGAAGTGCAGCCGTGGGTCGAGGACGAACTGGTGGTGTTCTGCGCGCCGCAGCATCCACTGGCCAAGCTGGGCCGTGCCGATATCGAAAGCCTGTCGCAAGAGGCGTGGATTCTGCGTGAGCAAGGTTCGGGCACACGCCTGACCTTCGACCAGGCCATGCGCCACCACCGCACCAACCTCAATATTCGCCTGGAGCTGGAACACACAGAAGCGATCAAGCGCGCAGTGGAGTCTGGCCTGGGCATCGGCTGCATTTCGCGCCTGGCCCTGCGTGACGCCTTCCGCCGTGGCAGCCTGGTGCCGGTGGAAACCACAGAGCTGGACCTGATGCGCCAGTTCTACTTCATCTGGCACAAACAGAAGTACCAGACCTCGGCCATGCGCGAGTTTCTCGATTTATGTCGCAACTTCACTGCGGGCTTTACCCGCAGTGATGAAATCGTGTTGCCGCCAATCGCTTAAAGCAGGATCACGCCCCACACCAGCGCCACCATGGTCAGTGCCACCAGTTGCGCGGCGCTGCCCATGTCCTTGGCGTTTTTCGACAGGGGGTGGCGTTCCAGCGAAATGCGGTCGATGGCCGCTTCCACAGCCGAGTTGAACAGCTCGACGATCAGCCCCAGCAGGCACACGGCAATCATGATTGCTCGCTCGGCACGGCTTACCGGCAGCCAGAAGGCAGTGGGAATCAGCAGCACGTTGAGCAGCACCAGCTGGCGAAACGCCGCCTCGCCCTTGAAGGCGGCGCGCAGGCCGTCCAGCGAGTAGCCGGCGGCGTTGAAGATGCGTTTGAGGCCAGTCTGGCCCTTGAATGGCGATGTCATGTGAGTCACTTCACAATAGAAAGGCCAGCAGACTAGACCGGCCCGGGTCAAAAAAGCGTGAAGCCACGCGCAGTCAGTTGCTGGCAACCGATTCAAGTTGTTGCAGCAATAGCGCGGCCTGAGTCCGGGTGCGCACGCCCAACTTGCGGAAAATCGCGGTCACGTGGGCCTTGATGGTGGCTTCGGAAACGCTGAGTTCATAGGCGATCTGCTTGTTCAGCAGCCCTTCACAGACCATGGTCAGCACACGGAACTGCTGAGGCGTGAGGCTGGCCAGGCCTTCGCTGGCGGCCTTGGCTTCGGCCGAGACATCAACCTTTTCAAACGCCTGCGGCGGCCACCAGACCTCGCCGTCGAGCACCTTGCGCACGGCATCCTGGATCACTTCCAGGGGGCTGGACTTGGGAATGAAGCCACTGGCGCCAAATTCGCGGGACTTGACCACCACGGCGGCCTCTTCCTGCGCCGAAACCATCACCACGGGGATCTGCGGGTATTGCCCGCGCAGCAGCACCAGCCCGGAAAAACCGTAGGCACCCGGCATGTTCAAGTCCAGCAACACCAGGTCCCAGTCGGCTTTTTCGCTCAGGCGGGTTTCCAGCTCGGCAATGCTGGCGACTTCGACCAGGCGTACATCCGGGCCCAGGCCAAGGGTAACGGCCTGGCGCAGGGCGCCACGGAACAGTGGGTGGTCATCGGCAATCAGGATTTCGTAAGTGGCCATCGATCTAAGGATCCTGTTCTGTGCCAGGCGCGCGGGGGGGTAAGGTAAGCGCCCGGCGGGGAATCGGCGCCAAGGATGCCGAGCACGGTCAAGGGTGGTCAAGCCAATCGCCCTGCCGTCTCGCCCACCCTGGCTGCCAGCCCCGTCATTATGAACCAAAGCAGGGGTTGTGCCCCTTGGACTATAGGAAGGTATGCAAACGCTGGTGGGTGTCGTCCTGTTCGTCCAGCGGCAGGCGCCGCTTGCCGCTCAGGTAATGCAGGCTGAACACATCCAGGTAGGCATCCAGCGCCTGCGAGGCCTGGGTATCACCGGCCAGGTCCAGGCACATGGCCGCGACTTCCGCCGTGCAGAAGTGATCATCGCGCTTGGAGCGCCGCAGGCGGTAGCGCGACATCTGCTCGGCTTGCAGGCTCAACACCGGGAAGCGGTCGAGGTACGGGCTTTTGCGGAACATCTTGCGGGCCTCGGTCCAGGTGGCATCCAGCAGGATGAACAGCGGGCGCTTACCCGGCTCCCGCAGCACCTCGCTGACCACGCGTTCCTGGGCTACAAACTCACCGGGAAAGACGATGTAGGGCTGCCACCGTGGGTCTTCCAGCAGGGCCAGCAAGCGTTCGTCGACCGAGGTGCGCAGCCAGCCGAAGGCAGAGGTATCTTCGATCAGGTCGGCAATCAGCCAGCCGGTGTTGGTGGGCTTCAATGGCTCGGTGTCGTGCATCAGCAGGCACACGCCAGACTCGGCTGGCACCCGGGGTTTCCAGGCGCACAGGCAATGGGTGGCGATGACCCGGCAGTCCGGGCAGCGCTCGGCACGCGAGCCGCGGGCGATAAAAGGCTTGTTGCTGCGCGCCAGGCGTTCGGCGCGCAGGCGCGCTACCGCATGGCTCATGCCGGCAGGCCTCTGGACAAGTTGAAAATGGGCACAAGGACGACTCTGGGAAAACAAGGGCGCCAGTCTACCAGAACAGGGGGCAGTTACTGTGCAGGCCGCAGCGCGGTCCTTATAATCGGGGTTTACCGAGCCCCTGTGGAAGCTGGCTTGCCGGCGACGGGCCGCACTGCGGCCGCAATGACATCCACAGTGAGGCTTTCACGGAACGCCGTCGACCCGCGCATGTCAAAGCGCCAGTCATCGAACCAGGAGAGATTCATGCTGCGCCTTATCGCCCCCGCCCTGAGCCTGTTGCTCGCCCTGCCCCTGGCAGCCCAGGCGGCTTCCAAGCAGGATTACGACCTGAACAAGATGCTGGAGAAGGTCGCCAAAGAGAGCAGCGTCGGCACCCCGCGCGCCATCAACGAGGACATCCTCGACCAGGGTTACACCGTAGAGGGCAAGGCGCTGGTCAACCACCTGAGCGTGCGCCAGAGCCACGCCGAGCGCATGCAGGCCAACCCCGCGCAGGTGCGCAGCCAGCTGGGTGACAGTGTCTGCCGCAACAGCGGTTTCCGTAACCTGATGTCCAAGGGCGCGGTAATGGTCTACCGCTTCACGGTCTACAAGACCAACCAGCCGATCATGGACCAGGCCTTCGACAATGCCAGCTGCCTGGCCGGCAACAAGAAGAAGTAATCAGGCCCTACACCTTTTCGTCTTCAAGGGCGTGCCAGTGGCCTTCAGCGGCATCGGCACGCATCTCCGCCAGTAACGCCTGCAAGTAGCGCGACTGGCACTCCAGCCCCGACAACCTGCGACGGCACTCGGCCTCCAGGCTCAGGTGATGAACCTGGGCCGCATTTTCCAGCTGCTGATAGAGCTGCCGGTCCACCTCGATGATCAAGCGATGCATACCGCCACCTCCTGCATCGACACGTTTCGCATCCCCAGTTAACCAAACTCACATCGCCATTGGCCATATACCGACGGGCGGCGGCGCTCAATGCCCCGGCACAATCGCGCGAGAGGGTCTAGATTGAGGGCAGAGGTATTGGTGCAGAAGGAGACGTTGCATGCCTTACCAATCGAATGAACTGCTGTTCAGCCACTTCCGCGACAACAACATCGACCTGAGCAACATCGACGCACAACTGCAACTGGTGGCACCGAACAGCTCCAACCTGCCGCTGTACCGCGACATGATGCTGACCATCCTGCGCATGGCCCATGATGACACCGAACGCTGGAGCGCCAAGATCACCCTGCAAGCCCTGCGCGAGCTTGACCAATCGTTCCGCACCCTGCAACGCTACAAAGGCCGGCGCAAGGTAACCGTGTTCGGCTCGGCGCGCACCCCGCTGGAGCACCCGATGTACGCCTTGGCCCGCGAGTTGGGCGCCACCCTGGCACGCTCCGACCTGATGGTCATCACCGGTGCCGGTGGCGGCATCATGGCCGCTGCCCACGAAGGCGCCGGCAGCGACCATAGCCTGGGCTTCAACATCACCCTGCCCTTCGAACAACACGCCAACCCCACGGTCGGCGGCACCGACAAGCTGCTGCCGTTCCACTTCTTCTTCATCCGCAAGTTGTTCTTCGTTAAGGAAGCCGATGCCCTGGTCCTGTGCCCGGGTGGTTTCGGTACGCTGGATGAAGCATTGGAAGTGCTGACCCTGATCCAGACCGGCAAGAGCCCCCTGGTGCCGGTAGTGTTGCTGGACTCGCCCGGCGGCAGCTTCTGGCGCGACTGCCTGGACTTCGTCAGCCGCCAACTGGAGGAGAACCGCTACATCCTGCCCAGCGACCTGAAGCTGCTGCGCCTGGTGCACAGCGCCGATGAAGCCGTGGAGGAAATCAACCAGTTCTACAGCAACTACCACTCCAGCCGCTGGCTGAAGAACCAGTTCGTGATCCGCATGCACCACCCGCTCAGCGAGGCGGCGCTGTATGACATCCAGGAAGGCTTTGCCGACTTGCGCCTGAGTGGCAAGTATCACCAGCAACCTGACAGCAGCGCCGAGCACGAGGTGGGCAATTACAGCCACCTGACCCGCTTGTCGTTCGCCTTCAATGGCCGGGACCAGGGCCGCTTGCGTGAGCTGGTCGACTTCATCAACCTGTCGGAGAACTGGGCCAAGCCACAGCCGATGCATACCACTCAGCGGGCCAGGGAGGCGTTGAAGGTCAGTTGATGGCGCTTGGGATTGGCTCTGGCACAGTGGGAGCAGCTGTCTAGCGTAAAATCCAGAAGCTTGCCCAGATCTCTGTGGGAGCGGCTTTAGCCGCGAACACCGGCGCAGCCGGTGCCATGCACCGAGTTGGATTCTTCGCGGGCACGCCCGCCCCCACAGGCTCAGCGCCGCCCCAAGGGCAGTGCAGTACCTGTAGGTGCCGCATATAGCTGCAGATTTGACGATCAGTAATCGTCGAGATCACGCCCACTGAGCAGGCGGCCGATCATGTCCATGGGGAAGCCGCGGTAGGCAAGAAACCGGGTCTGCTGGGCACGGCTGCGGGGGTCGTGAGGGCGCTGACCGGCAAATTTGCGCTGCCATACGTCACGCATACGCTCGCCCCAATCCACCTCGCTCTCGCGCAATGCCTGCTCGATATCACCACGCGCCAAACCACGCTGGCCCAGCTCTTCGCGAATACGCGCAGGGCCATAGCCGGAGCTGGAACGGTACCTGATGAAACTTTCGAGGTAGCGAGCTTCACTAAGCAGCCCTTCTTCGGCGAGCCGGTCGAGCTCAGGCTCGATCAGCTCATCCGAAGCGCCGCGCTGACGCAACTTGCGCGTCAGCTCGACGCGACCGTGCTCACGTCGCGCGAGCAGGTCCATGGCTGTCCGCCGGATGGCGACGGGGGTGTCGAGTACGGCGGACATATTCGGCTATCTACCGCGCAATCAATAACCGGCTTCAGCGTCGGCCATGTCGTCGGCATCGGCTTCAGCAGCAGCAGCCTTGCCGGCTTCAGCAACAGCACCCGCTTTCAGCAGCTTGTCACGAATCTGCTTCTCGATCTCGGCGCCAATGGCCGGGTTCTCAGCCAGGTACTTGGCAGCGTTGGCTTTACCTTGACCAATCTTGTTGCCCTGGTAGGCATACCAGGCACCGGACTTCTCGACCAGGCCCTGGGATACACCCAGGTCAATGATCTCGCCGTTACGGTAGATACCCTTGCCGTAGAGGATCTGGAACTCAGCCTGACGGAACGGCGGCGATACCTTGTTCTTGACGATCTTGACGCGGGTTTCGCTGCCGACCACCTCGTCGCCTTCCTTGACCGCGCCGGTACGGCGGATGTCCAGACGCACCGAGGCGTAGAACTTCAGGGCGTTACCACCGGTGGTGGTTTCCGGGCTACCGAACATCACGCCGATTTTCATACGGATCTGGTTGATGAAGATAACCAGGCAGTTGGCGTTCTTGATGTTACCGGTGATCTTGCGCAGCGCCTGGGACATCAAGCGAGCCTGCAGGCCCACGTGCATGTCACCCATCTCGCCTTCGATCTCGGCCTTCGGCACCAGAGCGGCCACGGAGTCGACGATGATCACGTCAACCGCGTTGGAACGCACCAGCATGTCGGTGATTTCCAGGGCCTGTTCGCCGGTGTCCGGCTGCGAAACCAGCAGGTCGTCGACGTTGACACCCAGCTTGCCGGCGTACTCAGGGTCGAGGGCGTGTTCGGCGTCGACGAAGGCGCAGGTGGCGCCGTTTTTCTGGGCTTCGGCGATGACCGACAGGGTCAGCGTGGTCTTACCCGACGATTCCGGGCCGTAGATCTCGACGATACGGCCTTTTGGCAGGCCGCCGATGCCTAGGGCGATGTCCAGGCCCAGGGAACCGGTGGAGATGGCCGGAATGCCTTGACGCTCCTGGTCACCCATGCGCATGACCGCGCCTTTACCGAATTGGCGTTCGATCTGACCCAGGGCCGCAGCCAAGGCGCGCTTCTTGTTGTCGTCCATTGAAATCCTCACGTGTTCGACTTGGCCCTGACGGCCGGAATACCTGTATAAGTAGCCAGTATTATTCCACAGGCAAGCGCCCGCGCAAACCCCTGTCGTCGATTTACTCGGCACCAAGCTGTAACAAGCCGTCTAACGCGGCGATCACCGTTTGTCGGCGCACCGCCTCGCGGTCACCGTCGAACTGGCGACGCTCGCTGAACACATGGCCGCCGTCACCCCAGGCCAGCCACACGGTGCCCACCGGCTTGGACGGCGAACCACCGTCTGGCCCGGCCACGCCACTTACCGCCACGGCAAAGCGCGCACCGCTGGCGGCCTGGGCACCGCGGACCATGGCTTCGACCACTTCCTGGCTGACCGCGCCAACCTGGCCGAACAAAGCCTCGGGCACCCCCAGCTGGCGGGTTTTCTGGGCATTGGAGTAGGTCACGTAACCAGCCTCGAACCAGGCCGAGCTGCCGGGCACGCGGGTAATGGCTTCGGCGATACCGCCGCCGGTGCAGGATTCGGCGGTGGTCACCTGTGCGTTGAAGCGGCGCAGGTGTTCACCCAGGCGAGTGGCAAGCGTGGTGATCGGGTCCATGGTGGGGCTCCTTGTGGGCTGCCCTCTACCCTATCACCCCGCACCGTGCCCTGGCTCAGGAAACCTTCAGGCTGTCCCGGGCAATCGCCTTGAACGCACGCTCGTCACGCTGACCGAGGCGTGGCAGGCTTTCGGGCCATTCCTGGCTCCAATCGAAGCCACCCTGCTTACGCATGTCTTCAATTGCCGAACGCCACCAGATCACCTTGCAGGCGCGCTGGTATTCGTCATTACCCATCACACTGCCGTACAACAGCTTGCGCCCGATGCCACGCAACTCCCGCGGCACGCGCTTGAGGCTCCACTTCACCGAAAGCCGCGCCAGCCACGAAGGTACCGGGCGATGCGCCGGCACCTTCAGCGCCAGGCCTGGCATCTTCGACTGGAAGCACTCGCCATGCTGGGCGAAGAAGACTTCCAGGATCGCATGGACGTACTGCTTTACGGCAAAGTAGTGGCTGATGATGCCACGTGCTTCATTGATCTGCGCCCCGTGCAGCTCGAAGGAAAAGGCGACCTGCTCGATGGTATGCAGGTCACGGGCATAAGGCGTCCAGGCGTCGATCCGCTGAATGGCCCGCTCGGCGACGCCAACGTTGTCGCGGGCAAAACCCATGACACCACTGTTGCACAGCCGCAGGTCATCGGCAGGCGCATTACCCGCATCGGCAACCCCACGGGTAAAACTGCGGTAATAGCTGCTGCGAGAGGCCTCGGCCCAGCTCATTTCCACCTCGTCGACCAGGAACTGCCCGTCACCGACCTGGCTGAACAGCTTCTGCGGCGACTGCAGGAACACCGTATCGGTATCGATGAACACGGTCTTGTCGGCCCACTGCCCGGCCTGGGCAATGGCGCAGGCCTTGCGTCGATGGGTGTAGCCGCCGCTGCCTGTCCAGGCCTTCAGGGTCTGCTGGTCCAGCGTGATCACTTCCACCGGCCAGCCGGCAAAGGCCTGTGGCTGATCGGTGAGCACGCGGATCACCGGCAGCTCTGCCGGTTTGCAACGCCCCAGGGCAGTGAGGATGCTGAACTTGGCTTCCAGCTGGTAGATCCGCTTTTCACCATAAAGGAGGTAGATCAGCTGCTGCTTCACTGGGGGGACATGGCTGGACACATTCATACGGGTCACGGCTAGGAGCGCTCATCAAGGGCCGCGCATTCTAGAGGGTAAAACAGCGCAGCTCCATTGCCGGCGCCTGCATCCTGACAAAAAAGCCTGTACCATTGCCGGTTTACCATCGCCAACCAGATCACCCGCTGTAAGGCCCTGAATGTCTGATCTTTCCGCACACACCCCGATGATGCAGCAGTACTGGAAGCTGAAGAACCAGCACCCGGACCAGCTGATGTTCTACCGCATGGGCGACTTCTACGAGATCTTCTACGAAGACGCGAAAAAGGCCGCGAAACTGCTGGATATCACCCTGACCGCGCGCGGTCAGTCGGCCGGCCAGTCCATCCCCATGTGCGGGATTCCGTTCCATTCGCTGGAAGGTTACCTGGCCAAGCTGGTCAGGCTCGGCGAATCGGTGGTGATCTGCGAACAGATTGGCGACCCAGCCACCAGCAAGGGCCCGGTGGAACGCCAGGTGGTGCGCATCATCACCCCTGGCACGGTTAGTGACGAGGCCCTGCTCGACGAGCGCCGCGACAACCTGATTGCCGCGCTGCTCGGTGACGAGCGCCTGTTCGGCCTGGCCGTGCTGGACATCACCAGCGGCAACTTCAGCGTGCAGGAGATCAAGGGCTGGGAAAACCTGCTGGCCGAGCTTGAGCGCCTCAACCCGGTCGAGCTGTTGATCCCCGACGACTGGCCGCGCGACCTGCCTGCCGAAAAACGCCCGGGCGCCCGCCGCCGCGCGCCGTGGGACTTCGACCGCGACTCGGCACGCAAGGCCCTGTGCCAGCAGTTTGCGACCAAGGACCTCAAGGGCTTTGGCTGCGACAAGCTAACCCTGGCCATCGGCGCCGCCGGCTGCCTGCTGACCTATGCCAAGGAAACCCAGCGCACCGCCCTGCCGCACCTGCGCAGCCTGCGCCATGAACGCCTGGACGACACCGTTATTCTTGACGGCGCCAGCCGCCGCAACCTGGAGCTGGACATCAACCTGGCCGGCGGGCGCGACAATACCCTGCAGTCGGTGGTAGACCGCTGCCAGACCGCCATGGCCAGCCGCCTGCTGAGTCGCTGGCTGAACCGCCCGTTGCGTGACCTCAAGGTGCTGCAAGCTCGCCAGGACTCGATCCGCTGCCTGCTCGACAGCTACCGCTTCGAGAAGCTGCAGCCGCAGCTCAAGGAAATTGGCGACATCGAGCGCATCCTCGCCCGTATCGGCCTGCGCAATGCCCGCCCACGTGACCTGGCACGCCTGCGCGATGCCCTGGGCGCGCTGCCCGAGCTGCAGAACGCCATGACCGAGCTGGAGGCGCCGCACCTGGCGCGCCTGGCCGCCATTACCGGCACCTATCCGGAGCTGGCCAGTCTGCTGGAGCGGGCGATCATCGACAACCCGCCAGCGGTCATCCGCGATGGCGGCGTGCTCAAGGCCGGCTATGACAACGAACTGGACGAGCTGCTGGCAATCAGCGAGAACGCCGGCCAGTTCCTGATCGACCTGGAAGCCCGGGAAAAGGCCCGCACCGGCCTGGCCAACCTCAAGGTCGGCTACAACCGCGTGCACGGCTATTTCATCGAGCTGCCGACCAAGCAAGCCGAACAGGCCCCGGGCGACTACATCCGCCGCCAGACCCTCAAGGGCGCCGAGCGCTTCATCACCCCGGAGCTGAAGGCGTTCGAGGACAAGGCGCTGTCGGCCAAGAGCCGCGCCCTGGCCCGCGAGAAGATGCTCTACGACGCCCTGCTGGAAACCCTGATCAGCCACCTGGCACCGCTGCAAGACAGCGCCGCCGCCCTGGCCGAACTGGACGTGCTCAGCAACCTGGCCGAACGCGCGCTGAACCTCGACCTGAACTGCCCGCGCTTCGTCGACGAGCCATGCCTGCGCATCGAACAGGGCCGCCACCCGGTGGTGGAGCAGGTCTTGACCACGCCGTTCGTGGCCAACGACCTGGGCCTGGACAACAGCACGCGCATGCTGATCATCACCGGCCCGAACATGGGCGGTAAGTCTACCTACATGCGCCAGACCGCCCTGATCGTGCTGCTGGCGCACATTGGCAGTTTCGTACCGGCAGCCAGCTGCGAGCTGTCGCTGGTCGATCGCATCTTCACCCGCATCGGCTCCAGCGATGACCTGGCCGGCGGGCGTTCGACCTTCATGGTCGAGATGAGCGAAACCGCCAACATCCTGCACAACGCCACCGACCGCAGCTTGGTGCTGATGGACGAAGTGGGCCGCGGCACCAGCACCTTCGATGGCCTGTCGCTGGCCTGGGCCGCCGCCGAGCGCCTGGCCCAGCTGCGCGCCTACACACTGTTCGCCACGCACTACTTCGAGCTTACCGTGCTGCCGGAGAGCGAGCCGCTGGTGGCCAACGTGCACCTGAACGCTACCGAGCACAATGAGCGTATCGTGTTCCTGCACCACGTGCTGCCTGGCCCTGCCAGCCAGAGCTACGGCCTGGCCGTGGCACAACTGGCCGGTGTACCGACGGCAGTCATCCAGCGTGCCCGCGAACACCTTGGCCGGCTGGAAACCACCAGCTTGCCGCATGAACAGCCCCCGGCCCAAAAGGCCAAGGACGTACCACAGGTGCCGCACCAGAGCGACCTGTTCGCCAGCCTGCCACACCCGGCCATCGAGAAGCTGGGCAAGCTGCAGCTGGACGACATGACCCCGCGTCAAGCTATCGAAATGCTATATCAACTAAAGAACCTGTTATAACGGCGCCCACTACAAGCTGGTAGAATCCGCCGCGGTTTGCTGGTGCTGCAGGTTATTAGCCTGGCCTGCAGCCACATACCCGTAAACCGCGCGGCCCTGAGAGGAAGGGCCGCCGCCGTCGCCTGAGGAGAGAACTAGAAATGACCTTCGTCGTCACCGACAACTGCATCAAATGCAAATACACCGACTGCGTGGAAGTCTGTCCGGTGGACTGCTTCTACGAAGGCCCGAACTTCCTGGTCATCCACCCGGACGAGTGCATTGACTGCGCTTTGTGCGAGCCGGAGTGCCCAGCGCAAGCCATCTTCTCGGAAGACGAAGTGCCTGCGGGCATGGAGAACTTCATCGAGCTGAACGCCGAACTGGCGGAAATCTGGCCGAACATCACCGAGCGTAAGGACGCCCTGCCCGACGCTGAAGAGTGGGACGGCAAAACTGGCAAGATTGCAGATCTGGAGCGCTGATAGCGCCCGGATACGAAAAAGGCCCTTCGCAGACTGTGTGAAAACCTAGCAATCTGCCCGGCCCTTTAAGAGAATGCTCCGTATCGAAAGATACGGAGCATTTTTCGTTATGGCCTACATACAAGGAGAGTCCCGCAGCCAGACCAGCTTATTCCCGGTCTCGCTGGAGGAGTTGATCCCTGAAGATCACCTCGTACGGGTCATCGACCTGTATGTCACCAAGCTGGATCTGGGTCAGCTCGGTTTTGAGAAAACTCAGCCCAAGGCCACCGGGCGCCCCGCCTACGACCCCGCCGATCAGCTCAAACTCTACCTTTATGGCTATTTCCAGCGCATTCGGTCGTCCCGTCGCCTGGAAGCTGAATGCCAGCGCAACATCGAGGTGATGTGGTTGATCAACCGGCTCAAACCCGACTTCAAGACCATCGCCGATTTTCGTAAGAACAACAAAGTCGCTTTCGTTACGACGTGTTCGGGGCCTTTTTTGTTTTTCTGCGGGCAAAAAAAGGGGCGGTTTGACCCGCCCACATTTTTTCCGTAGTCCCTGCTTGTCCCAAACATCATCCTGATGAATCGCTTCTTGCGATGTCCCTGGCCTTCGTCCTGAAAGCCTGTGCATGTCCCTCTGCACAGTTCGAATACTAGCGGCTTGAACCGGGCGAGCAACCGGCAAACCTCTCAGGGTGTTGCGCGAGACACATTTCCTCACAGCCGAATAAGCTCGTGTTTTCAATGGCTTGGGAAAACGCAGGGGCTGGAAGCGACATTGATTTACCGAAGGTTGCATAGATAGCTTACAAAACAAGTAAGCAAAGGCTTACACGCGATGTTACCGGGGTAGCGCGGTACATATTCGATATGTGTCTTGCCTGGCATATTTGGGGGTACATTCAAATGCGATGCAGTACCTGTGGGAGCGGCCTTGTATCGCGAAAGGGGCACACAGCGCCCCCGGCATTCTCAAATAAGGCATCACTTTTCCACCACAAACAAAAACGCCCCGAGGTCATCGGGGCGTTCTGTATTGCTGGCTTTCGCTACTGGAACAACGACTCACTGGACAGGCCGTTCTTCTCGAGGATCTCACGCAGACGCTTGAGCCCCTCCACCTGGATCTGCCGCACCCGCTCACGGGTCAGGCCGATCTCCAGGCCAACATCTTCCAGGGTGCTGCTTTCATGCCCGCGCAGGCCAAAGCGACGCACCACCACTTCACGCTGCTTGTCAGTCAACTCACCCAACCACTGGTCGATGCTCTGCGACAGGTCGTCATCCTGCAGCAGTTCACACGGGTCGGTCGGGCGGTCGTCGGTCAGGGTATCGAGCAGGGTCTTGTCCGAGTCCGGGCCAAGCGACACATCCACCGAGGACACCCGCTCGTTCAGGCCGAGCATACGCTTGACCTCGGCGACCGGCTTCTCCAGCAGCGTGGCGATCTCTTCCGGCGATGGTTCGTGGTCGAGCTTCTGAGTCAACTCGCGCGCGGCGCGCAGGTAGACGTTCAGCTCCTTGACCACGTGGATCGGCAGGCGAATGGTGCGGGTCTGGTTCATGATCGCCCGTTCGATGGTCTGGCGAATCCACCAGGTCGCATAGGTCGAGAAACGGAAACCGCGCTCCGGGTCGAACTTTTCGACAGCACGGATCAGCCCCAGGTTGCCCTCCTCGATCAGGTCGAGCAGCGACAGGCCGCGATTCACGTAACGACGGGCAATTTTTACAACCAGGCGCAGGTTGCTTTCGATCATACGCTTGCGGCCGGCAGGGTCACCCTTTTGCGACAGGCGCGCAAAGTGCACTTCTTCTTCCGGCGACAGCAGCGGCGAGAATCCGATCTCGTTGAGATACAGCTGGGTAGCATCGAGCGCCCGGCTGTAATCGATGTACTTGTGTTGCTTGAGCGAAGTGCCCGACTTCGCCCTGGTCCGAACCGAAGATACAGCAGGTTCGTCTGACACCACATCCGTTTCCAAAACGATCCCCGTCTCCATCAGGAGGACGTCATCGTCGATGTCAAACTCCGGCACTTCTTTACTGAGAGCCATTGTTATAGTCCTTTGCTGAGTTCGAACTCAGACTCGAGCGGCACCTATATCCCTGGCAGCGCTTGAGCCTGTCCCCTCTACATCGCAGGAACAGGCCGGGTACAACGGTCAACGACTTGGCAGGAACTGGAGCGGATCGACGGGTTTGCCCTGGCGGCGAATCTCGAAATGCAGCTTCACCCGATCAGTGCCCGTGGACCCCATTTCAGCAATCGACTGCCCTGCCTTGACCTGCTGCCCCTCCCGAACCAACAGCCTGCGGTTATGACCGTAGGCACTGACGTAGGTATCGCTATGCTTGATGATGATCAGCTCGCCGTAGCCCCTCAAACCACTCCCGGCGTAAACCACCGCACCATCAGACGCAGCAAAAACAGGCTGTCCCAAATCACCGGCGATATCAATGCCTTTATTCAAACTACCGTTTGAAGCAAATTTTCCAATCAGCACGCCGCTGGCAGGCCAGGTCCAGCCGCCTACCGCACGCTCCGCAGCTGGCACGGTGGCAGCCACTGGGGTGCTGGTGGAGGACGCTGGCGTGGCCGGTTTGCCGCTGCTGGCAGGCACTGTGGCAGTGCTGCCCACAGGCCGCCGGATGACCGTGGTCTTGCTCGAAGAGGACGGGCTGGACACTACCGTGGTGCTGCTGGTGGAGCCGCTGCTGAAACGAATCGCTTGCCCTGGGCGAATGGTATAGGGCGCCGGGATGCCGTTGCGTGCGGCCAGCTCCTTGTAGTCCCAGCCATAGCGGAAGGCGATGGAGAACAGCGTGTCACCAGGCTTGACGATGTACTGCCCGGAAGTCACCACCGGGCGTTTGGGCACGGTGCTATTGCGGTCGACCACCCGCGCGCTGCTGCTGTTGCTGCTGGTGCTCGAGCAACCCACCAGTAGCGTGCCCATGGCCAGTGCAATCACCAGAAGCTGGAAACCCGACCCGTCCTTGCGCTGCCGAATGACTGTGTGACCCACCCGCGCTCCCCTCATGGTGCCGAAAAACGATATGAAGACAAGAAATGCAATATTGTTGCAATTATAACCAAGCCCGCTCACATTGGCAGGGCCGATGCAAAGGGATGTGCAAAGGGCTGTTGCAAGCAGTGCACTTGCGCTTCGCCCCGCCAGATAGACAGGGCGTTGCGGCAAGAATTCGCCACTGACGCAAAAATACCGCGCGGCTCGACGCAGTGAAGCTTAGGCCAGCGGCCCATTGAGCAGCGGTACGAAGCGCACGGCCCCCAGCACGCGACGGGAGAACCCATGTTCTTCGCGCACGATCAGCATCAGTTGCTGCGTTTCGCCGGCCGGCCCCACAGGGATCACCATGCGGCCACCGGGCGCCAGTTGCTCCAGCAGCGCCTGCGGCACTTCCGGCGCCACGGCGGTAACGATGATGCCGTTGTACGGCGCCAGCGCCGGCCAGCCCTCGCAACCGTCACCCCAGCGGAACACCACGTTGCGCAGGTTCAGCTCCACCAGGCGCTCCTTGGCCCGGTCCTGCAGTACTTTGATGCGCTCCACCGAAAACACCCGCTCTACCAACTGGGCCAGGATCGCCGTCTGGTAACCCGAGCCGGTGCCGATTTCCAGCACCTTGTCCAGCGGCCCGGCCTCGAGCAGCAACTCGCTCATGTGGGCAACCATGTAGGGTTGCGAAATGGTCTGGTTGTGGCCGATCGGCAGCGCGGTGTCTTCGTAGGCACGATGCGCCAGCGCTTCGTCGACGAACAGGTGGCGCGGGGTGCGACGGATCACGTCGAGCACCTTGGTGTTCGAAACACCCTCTTCGCTCAGGCGCTGGATCAGCCGCTCCCGGGTGCGCTGGGAGGTCATGCCGATACCACGCCGCAGCATATCGTCCTCGCGCATCAGAGCAGGCCCTCCAGCCAACCGTCGAGCTGCTCGAAGGCATCATTGAAGGTGCGGTCGAGCTGCAGCGGGGTGATCGATACGTAGCCTTGCATTACCGCATGGAAGTCGGTGCCCGGGCCGCCGTCCTCGGCATCACCGGCCACCGCGATCCAGTAGCCTTCCTTGCCGCGCGGGTTGACCACCTTGGTCGGTGCCGCCGCCCGCGCCCGGTGACCGAGGCGGGTGAGCTGGATACCGCGAATGTGCTCCAACGGCAGGTTGGGGATGTTGACGTTGAGCACGGTGCGTGGCGGCAGCGCCAGGCGCGACTGTGCCTCGACCAGGCGGCGGGCGATGTAGGCCGCGGTCGGCAAGTTGTCCGGCTGGCGTGACAACAGCGAAAACGCCAGCGACGTCCCCCCGAGGAATCGGCCTTCCAGCGCTGCAGCAACAGTGCCCGAATACAGCACGTCATCACCCAGGTTGGCACCTAGGTTGATCCCCGACACGACCATGTCCGGCGTGTGCGGCAACAGCCCATTGAGCCCCAGGTGCACGCAGTCGGTCGGCGTGCCGTTGAGGCTGATGAAGCCATTGGCCAGGGTCTGCGGGTGCAGTGGCCGGTCCAGCGTCAGCGAACTGCTGGCGCCGCTCTTGTCTTGCTCCGGGGCAATTACCGCGCACTCGGCGTAATCCGCCAGCGCAGCGTGCAGCGCGGCGATGCCGGGTGCGGTAACACCGTCGTCGTTCGAAATCAGAATACGCATGGGCTGTCCGTCTGCCCTGCCGACACCAGATCCACGACTTCGCGCACCACCACGGTGGCGAAGCATCCGGCCGGCAGGACGAATTCCAGTTGCAGGATATCAGGCTCGGGATAATGCCACGTCAGGCCGCCAATAGGGAGCCGCAGAATACGCCGTTCGTGATCCATGCCCGCCTGGGCCAACCACTGGCAAAGTGCCGGCTGGCGTGCACCGACGGCGTTTTCCAGTTGCGCAGTGGCGCCACCAGCAGGCGAAGCGCCCTCGCCCCACATCGGGCCGGTCGGGTGCAGGTCGAGAATCGCCAGGCGCGGGTCGGCACATTCCGCCTCGCCCGCCGGGAAAAAGCTACGGCTGTCAGTAAACGCCAGCAGGTCGCCGACCTGGGCCTGATTCCAACTGCCTTCGGCGACACGTGCAGCCAACAACTGATTGAACAGGTAGCTGCGCCCGGCCGACAGCAGCCGCGAACGCACGTTGCGCTGCTCAGGCAGGGCCTTGCGCGCAGCCCAGTCGAGGGCGTCGTGCACGTTGCCGCCGCCATGGCCGAAGCGCTGGGTACCGAAGTAGTTGGGCACACCGTGCTGCTTGAGCTGCTCAAGGCGCGCATCCACCGCCTGGTGATCGGCAACCAGGGCGGTCAGGCGCAGGGTGAAACCATTGGCCGAATGCGCGCCGCGCTGCAGCTTGCGCTGGTGGCGCACCTGCTTGAGCACACGCAGGCTGGCATCCTCGGCTCGCGACAGGTCCGGGTCGGCCTTGCCCGGCAGGTGCAGGCTGAACCACTGGCGGGTCAGCGCCTGGCGGTCCTTGAGGCCGGCATAGCTGATACTGCGCACCGGCACGCCAGCGCCGCGAGCCAGGCGGCGGGCAGCTTCTTCGGTGTTCAGGTCACGCTTTTCGACCCACAGCCACAGGTGCTCGCCCTGGCCCGACAGCGGGATATCCAGCACTTCGTCAACCTGGAAGTCTTCGGCCACCGCCTTGAGTACGGCGGTGCCCAGTGGTTCGCCCGATGCGCACGGGCCCAGCAGTTCCAGTTCGGTCATGCTGGCAGCAGCAGGGCGACCGAATGCACGGCGATACCCTCCTCGCGGCCGGTGAAGCCCAGCTTCTCGGTGGTGGTGGCCTTGACGTTGACCTGGTCGAGCCCGACCTGCAGGTCTTCGGCGATCAGCTGGCGCATGGTTTCGATGTGCGGGGCCATTTTCGGCGCCTGGGCGACGATGGTGGCGTCGACGTTGCCAACCTTCCAGCCCTTGGCCTTGACGATAGCGACCACATGACGCAGCAGTACACGGCTATCGGCGCCCTTGAACTGCGGGTCGGTGTCGGGGAAGTGTTTGCCGATGTCACCCAGCGCTGCCGCGCCAAGCAAGGCATCGCTCAGGGCGTGCAGCAGCACGTCGCCGTCGGAGTGGGCCAGCAGGCCGTATTTGTGGGGGATACGCACCCCGCCCAGGGTAATGAAATCACCGTCGCAAAAACGGTGCACATCGTAGCCGTGGCCAATACGCATAAGAAAACGCCCTGAATGAGTCAGGGCGTGATTCTACCTGCTTTTGAGGCATTGGGGCTGCCTCGCAGCTATGCCTTACACCCGCCCCAGCGCCACCGCATGATGGCGCAGGTGCTCTTCGATGAAGCTGGCGATGAAGTAGTAGCTGTGGTCATAGCCTGGCTGCAGGCGCAGGGTCAGTTCATGCCCCCCTTTGCGTGCCGCCTGCTCCAGCGCCTCAGGCTTGAGCTGCTTCTCGAGGAAGTCGTCGCGGTCGCCCTGGTCCACCAGCAACGGCGGGCACTCGCCGGCCGGAGTATCGGCCAGCAGCACGCTGGCATCCCATTCACGCCAGCGCGCACGGTCTTCACCCAGGTAGCGGCTGAAGGCCTTCTCGCCCCACGGGCAATCCATCGGGTTGCTGATCGGCGAGAACGCCGACACCGAGCGGTAGCGCCCCGGGTTGCGCAGGGCGCACACCAGCGCGCCATGCCCACCCATGGAGTGGCCGCTGATGCTGCGCTCGGCCGAGGCCGGGAAGTGCGCCTCGATCAGCGCCGGCAACTCCTCCACCACATAGTCGTGCATGCGGTAGTGCTGGGCCCAGGGTTGCTGGGTGGCATTGAGGTAGAAGCCGGCCCCCAGGCCGAAGTCCCAGGCGCCGTCAGGGTCGCCCGGCACCTGCTCGCCACGCGGGCTGGTATCCGGCGCGACAATGATCAGCCCCAGTTCGGCGGCCAGGCGCTGGGCGCCGGCCTTCTGCATGAAGTTCTCATCGGTGCAGGTGAGGCCACTGAGCCAGTACAGCACCGGCAGCTTCTCGCCCTGTTCGGCCTGCGGCGGCAGGTACACGGCAAACACCATGTCGCAACCCAGCACCTTGGAGTGATGCCGGTAACGCTTGTGCCAGCCGCCGAAGCTCTTCTGGCAGGAGATGTTATCCAGGCTCATGGCGTACCTCAGAAGTGGATCACGCTGCGGATGCTCTTGCCTTCATGCATCAGGTCGAAGGCCTTGTTGATGTCCTCAAGGCCCATGGTGTGGGTGATGAAGGTATCCAGCGGAATCTCGCCCTTCTCGGACATTTCCACGTAGCTTGGCAGCTCGCTGCGGCCACGCACGCCGCCGAACGCCGAACCGCGCCATACACGGCCGGTGACCAGCTGGAACGGACGGGTGGCGATTTCCTGGCCAGCACCGGCCACGCCGATGATCACCGATTCACCCCAGCCCTTGTGGCAGCACTCAAGTGCCGCACGCATCAGCTGCACGTTGCCGATGCACTCGAAGGAGAAGTCCACGCCACCGTCGGTGAGGTCGACGATCACTTCCTGGATCGGGCGGTCGTAGTCTTTCGGGTTGATGCAGTCGGTGGCACCCAGTTGGCGGGCGATTTCGAACTTGGCCGGGTTGATGTCGATGGCGATGATGCGCGAGGCCTTGGCCTTGACCGCACCGATCACCGCCGACAGGCCGATGCCGCCGAGGCCGAAGATGGCCACGGTGTCACCCGGCTTGACCTTGGCGGTGTTGAGCACCGCACCGATACCGGTGGTGACGCCGCAGCCCAGCAGGCAAACCTTCTCCAGCGGCGCTTCTTTCTGGATCTTGGCCACGGAAATTTCTGGCAGCACGGTGTACTCGGAGAAGGTCGAGGTACCCATGTAATGGAACAGCTGCTGGCCCTTGTAGGAGAAGCGCGTGGTGCCGTCCGGCATCAGGCCCTTGCCCTGGGTGGCACGAATGGCCTGGCACAGGTTGGTCTTGCCCGAGAGGCAGAACTTGCACTTGCCGCATTCCGGGGTGTACAGCGGGATCACGTGGTCGCCGACCGCCACCGAGGTCACGCCCTCGCCTACCGCTTCAACGATCGCACCGCCCTCGTGGCCGAGGATCGACGGGAAGATGCCCTCCGGGTCGGCACCGGACAGGGTGTAGGCGTCGGTGTGGCAGACACCGCTGGCGACCACGCGCAGCAGCACTTCGCCGGCCTTGGGCATGGCCACGTCGACTTCGACGATTTCCAGGGGTTTCTTGGCTTCGAAGGCTACGGCAGCACGGGACTTGATCATCAAAGGTCTCCAGACAGAGGGTCGATTCAGACTAGCAGTGTAATTCACCGCCTTTTGATGAATAATCCGGCCAAAGACAAAACATTATTGCCACACAGGGATAATCCATGAGCAGCCGCTGGGAAGGCATCGACGAATTCGTCGCCGTGGCCGAGTCGGGCCAGTTCACCGCGGCCGCCGAGCGCCTGGGGGTTTCCTCGTCGCACATCAGCCGGCAGATCGCCCGCCTGGAGGAGCGCCTGCAGACTCGCCTGCTGTACCGCAGTACCCGCCGGGTGACCCTGAGCGAGGCCGGGCAGACCTTTTTGCAACATTGTCAGCGGTTGCAGGATGGCCGCGAGGAAGCCCTACGGGCCATGGGCGACCTGGCCAGCGAGCCCAAGGGCTTGCTGCGCATGACCTGTGCGGTGGCCTATGGCGAACGTTTCATCGTACCGCTGGTGACGCGGTTCATGGCGCTTTACCCGCAGTTGCGTGTGGATGTGGAACTAAGCAACCACACCCTCGACTTGCTGCATGAAGGCATGGACCTGGCCATCCGCCTGGGCCGGTTGGCCGATTCACGGCTGGTGGCTACCCGCCTGGCGCCGCGGCGCATGTACCTGTGCGCCTCACCGGCCTACCTGGAGCGTTATGGCCGGCCGCACAGCCTGTCGGAACTGGCGCGACACAACTGCCTGGTGGGCAGTTCGGATTTGTGGGCGTTGCTGCAGGATGGCCGCGAGATCAGCCAGCGGGTGCAGGGCAACTGGCGCTGCAACAGCGGCCAGGCAGTGCTGGATGCGGCGCTGCAGGGGATGGGCTTGTGCCAGTTGCCGGACTATTACGTGCTGGAGTACCTGCACAGTGGTGCGCTGGTGTCGCTGCTGGAGGCACACCAGCCGCCAAATACGGCGGTTTGGGCGCTGTATCCGCAGCAGCGGCATTTGTCGCCGAAAGTGCGGCGGTTGGTGGATTACCTGAAGGAAGGCTTGGCGGGGTTGCCGGAGTATCGTTTCGGTTGAAGGGGTGTGTCGCCTGTACCGGCCTCTTCGCGGGCTTGCCCGCTCCCATAGGATCTCCACCGGAACTGAAGTCTGTGGAGTACCTGTGGGATCGGGTTTACCCGCGAAGAGGCCGGTACAGGAGAACGACGATCAGCGTCTACCTGCCCAGCGCTGGCGCAACCACTCCAGGTCTTCCGGCCGGGTCACCTTGATGTTGTCACTGCGCCCTTCGACCAACCGCGGCGCCTGGCCGGACCATTCGATGGCAGAGGCTTCATCGGTCACCACCACATCCGACACCAGGCACTCGGCCAGCGCCCGATGCAAGGCCCCCAGGCGGAACATCTGCGGTGTATAGGCCTGCCAGATGGTACTGCGGTCCACGGTAGCGCTCACCCGGCCACTGCCATCGGCACGCTTGAGGGTATCGCGCGCCGGCACCGCCAGCAGGCCACCCACCGGGTCATCGGCCAACTCCGCCAACAGCTTGTCCAGGTCGCTGCGCGCCAGGTTTGGCCGTGCAGCATCGTGCACCAGCACCCAGTCACCGTCCGAAGCCCCTTGGGCATGCAGCAACAACAGGGCATTGAGCACCGAATCGGCACGCTCGCGCCCGCCCACCGCCCGCTGGATACGCGGGTCGCTGGCGCAGCGCAGGTTGGGCCAGTATGGGTCGTCTTCGGCAATGCTGACCACCACGCCATTGAGCGCGGGATGGCCAAGAAAACAGTCGAGGCTATGCTCGAGAAGGGTCTGCCCGGCCAGCTCCAGGTATTGCTTGGGGCGGTCGGCAGCCATGCGGGCACCTACACCCGCAGCAGGAATCACGGCCCAGAAGGCCGGCAAGGTATCGATCATTTTTGTGGCAACTGGAAGAGGGTTTCGCCCTCTTTGACCATTCCCAATTCGTGGCGAGCCCGTTCTTCAACGGTCTCCATGCCTTTTTTCAGTTCCAGCACTTCGGCATCGAGCACGCGATTACGCTCGAGCAGGCGCTCGTTCTCGGCATGCTGGTCGGCTATCTGCTGCTTGAGCTCGGTCACTTGCGCCAGGCTGCCATTGCCCACCCACAGGCGGTACTGCAGGCCACCCAACAGCAGGAGCAGAATGAGGAACACCCAATAGGGACTGCGCATCACGTTATCCAGGTCAAAAAAGGCTGCCGCGTACTTGTTACTTCGGGGCCTCGAATAGCACGAAGCCTGGCCGAGGCCAGGCTTCGTCGACAGAAACCCGTTGGAACGTAGTTAAGTTCAGTACGAACGTTCCTACAGCTCCGGCTGCTGTCTTTTTACCATCTCTTGCTTAGCCGCGAAACTCGGCACGACCACGGTAAACGGCTTTGGCGCCCAGTTGCTCTTCGATGCGCAGCAGCTGGTTGTACTTGGAGACGCGGTCGGAACGGCACAGCGAACCGGTCTTGATCTGGCCAGCAGCGGTACCCACGGCCAGGTCGGCAATGGTCGAGTCTTCGGTTTCACCGGAACGGTGCGAGATGACTGCGGTGTAACCGGCAGCCTTGGCCATCTGGATGGCTTCCAGGGTTTCGGTCAGCGAGCCGATCTGGTTGAACTTGATCAGGATCGAGTTACCGATGCCCTTCTCGATGCCTTCCTTGAGGATCTTGGTGTTGGTCACGAACAGGTCGTCACCCACCAGCTGTACTTTTTCACCGATCTTGTCGGTGAGGATTTTCCAGCCAGCCCAGTCGGACTCGTCCAGGCCGTCTTCGATCGAGATGATCGGGAAGCGCTCGGTCAGGCCTTTCAGGTAGTCAGCGAAGCCTTCGGCGTCAAACGACTTGCCTTCGCCGGACAGGTTGTACTTGCCGTCTTCGTAGAATTCGGAAGCCGCGCAGTCCAGGGCCAGGGTCACGTCGGTGCCCAGTTTGTAGCCGGCTTTTTCAACAGCTTCAGCGATGGCGCCCAGGGCGTCTTCGTTGGAAGCCAGGTTCGGGGCGAAGCCACCTTCGTCACCTACGGCGGTGTTCAGGCCACGGGCCTTCAGCACGGCTTTGAGGTGGTGGAAGATTTCGGTACCCATGCGCAGGCCGTCGGAGAAGGTCTTGGCGCCAACCGGCTGAACCATGAACTCCTGGATGTCGACGTTGTTGTCGGCGTGCTCGCCGCCGTTGATGATGTTCATCATCGGAACCGGCATCGAGTACTGGCCCGGGGTGCCGTTCAGGTTGGCGATGTGCGCGTACAGCGGCAGGTCCTGGTCCTGGGCAGCGGCCTTGGCGGCAGCCAGGGAAACAGCCAGGATGGCGTTGGCGCCCAGCTTGGCCTTGTTCTCGGTACCGTCCAGCTCGATCATGGCGCGGTCCAGGGCTTTCTGGTCAGCAGGGTCCTTGCCCAGCAGCAGGTCGCGGATCGGGCCGTTGATGTTGGCGACGGCCTTCAGCACGCCCTTGCCCAGGTAACGGCTCTTGTCGCCATCACGCAGCTCCAGCGCTTCGCGCGAGCCGGTGGAAGCACCGGACGGCGCGCAAGCGCTGCCGATGATGCCGTTGTCGAGCAGTACATCGGCTTCCACGGTGGGGTTGCCACGCGAATCGAGAACTTCACGACCTTTGATGTCGACGATTTTTGCCATTGTTGTAAGCACTCCAGAATTGACGAAAACAACTTAGCTTAGGAAATTCTTGCCGTTCACCAGGCGGACTTGCAGTTGGCAGGCCGGGTGAAGGGAGCCCCTGACCGATTGGTCAGGGGTGGATCGGGCGGTACTTTACCCGAGAAATGAGCTTTACGCGGTTTCTACCGTCGGAAAACTTTTCACCAGGTCGTCCAATTGCTTGAGCTGGGCCAGGAATGGCTCCAGTTTGTCCAGGCGCAGGGCGCATGGGCCATCGCACTTGGCGTTGTCCGGATCGGGGTGGGCTTCGAGGAACAGGCCGGCCAGGCCTTGGCTCATGCCGGCCTTGGCCAGGTCGGTGACCTGGGCACGGCGGCCACCGGCGGAGTCGGCACGACCACCCGGCATCTGCAGGGCGTGGGTCACATCGAAGAACACCGGGTACTCGAACTGCTTCATGATGCCGAAGCCGAGCATGTCCACCACCAGGTTGTTGTAGCCGAAGCTCGAACCACGCTCGCAGAGGATCAACTGGTCGTTACCGGCCTCTTCGCACTTGGCCAGGATGTGTTTCATTTCCTGGGGCGCGAGGAACTGAGCCTTCTTGATGTTGATCACCGCGCCGGTCTTGGCCATGGCCACCACCAGGTCGGTCTGCCGCGACAGGAACGCCGGCAGCTGGATGATGTCGCACACCTTGGCGACGGGTTCGGCCTGGTAAGGCTCGTGCACGTCGGTGATCACCGGCACGTTGAAGGTGCGCTTGATCTCTTCGAAGATCTTCAGCCCTTCTTCCATGCCTGGGCCACGGTAGGACGTCACCGACGAACGGTTCGCCTTGTCGAAGCTGGCCTTGAACACATACGGGATACCGAGCTTCTCGGTAACCCGCACGTACTCCTCGCAGACCTTCATTGCCAGGTCACGGGATTCCAGGACGTTCATGCCGCCGAACAGGACGAACGGCTTGTCGTTGGCGATCTCGATGTTACCGACGCGAATGATCTTCTGGGTCATTGATCAGGCCTTGTTCTTCTGAGCCAGGGCTGCCTTGACGAAACCGCTGAACAGCGGGTGGCCGTCACGCGGGGTCGAGGTGAACTCCGGGTGGAACTGGCAAGCGACGAACCATGGGTGGTCCTTGGACTCGACCACTTCCACCAGCGCGCCGTCTTCGGAGCGGCCGGAAACCACCAGGCCAGCGTCGACCAGTTGCGGCAGCAGGTTGTTGTTCACTTCGTAGCGGTGACGGTGGCGCTCGGTGATCACGTCCTTGCCGTAGCAGTCGTGCACCTTGGAACCGGCAGCCAGCTGGCAGTCCTGTGCGCCCAGGCGCATGGTGCCGCCCAGGTCGGAAGCTTCGTTACGGGTCTCGACCGCACCGGTGGCATCGGCCCACTCGGTGATCAGGCCGACAACCGGGTGGCCGCTGTTGCGGTCGAACTCGGTGGAGTTGGCGTCTTTCCAGCCCATCACGTTACGGGCGAATTCGATCACGGCCACCTGCATGCCCAGGCAGATACCCAGGTACGGCACCTTGTTCTCACGGGCGTATTGCACCGCAGTGATCTTGCCTTCCACGCCGCGCAGGCCGAAACCGCCTGGCACCAGGATGGCATCAGCACCTTCGAGCAGGCTGGTGCCCTGGTTCTCGATGTCTTCGGAGTCGATGTAGCGCAGGTTGACCTTGGTGCGGTTGGTGATGCCGGCATGGCTCATCGCTTCGATCAGCGACTTGTACGCATCCAGCAGCTCCATGTACTTGCCAACCATGGCGATGGTCACTTCGTGCTCTGGGTTGAGCTTGGCATCGACCACCTTGTCCCACTCGGACAGGTCGGCGCCATTGCACTGCAGGCCGAAGCGCTCGACGACGAAGTCGTCCAGGCCCTGTGCGTGCAGTACGCCCGGGATCTTGTAGATGGTGTCGACGTCTTCCAGCGAAATCACCGCACGCTCTTCAACGTTGGTGAACAGCGCGATCTTGCGACGCGACGAGGCATCGACCGGGTGGTCGGAGCGGCAGATCAGCACGTCAGGCTGCAGGCCGATGGAGCGCAGCTCCTTGACCGAGTGCTGGGTCGGCTTGGTCTTGGTTTCGCCAGCGGTGGCGATGTACGGGACCAGGGTCAGGTGCATCAGCATGGCGCGCTTGGAACCCACTTCGACGCGCAGCTGGCGAATCGCCTCAAGGAACGGCTGCGACTCGATGTCACCCACGGTACCGCCGATTTCCACCAGGGCCACGTCGGCATCGCCGGCGCCCTTGATGATGCGACGCTTGATTTCGTCGGTGATGTGCGGGATGACCTGGATGGTCGCGCCCAGGTAATCACCACGGCGCTCTTTACGCAGCACGTGCTCGTAGATACGGCCGGTGGTGAAGTTGTTGTTCTGGGTCATGGTGGTGCGGATGAACCGCTCGTAGTGGCCCAGGTCGAGGTCAGTCTCGGCGCCATCGTGGGTGACGAATACTTCACCGTGCTGGAACGGGCTCATGGTGCCCGGATCGACGTTGATGTACGGATCCAGCTTGAGCATGGTGACCTTCAGGCCCCGCGCTTCCAGGATGGCCGCCAGGGAAGCCGAGGCAATGCCTTTCCCCAATGAAGAAACAACACCGCCCGTGACGAATATGTAGCGCGTCATGAAAAACCCTAGAAGTCTGCGTTAAGGCGGCCAGCGCCGCCGGAGAAAGCGAAGGAAGGCCGAAGCCCCCGATCACCTGCGTCAATCACAGTGCATCTCGAAAAACTGCCGCGTCTGTACAGACCAGGGGTATCCCCGGCATGGAGCTCGCTCGTCATTTCCAGAATCAGCCCAGCAAAAAACTGCTTGGTAATCGGCAACTCCTGTGTTTTCGCGGAACCCACAGAAGTTGTATCAAGAAGGGAGGGTAGTCTACCGGAATGTACCCTTCAGCTCAAACCTTGCGCGTTCGTCGGTAACTGCCAGTGCAACTGGCAATCCGCCTGCACCAGGCCGGGCAGGTTGGCCACCGCCAGCAGGCGCTCGCCCTGATACAGCAACGGCAAGCGCGGGCGCAGGAAATGCGGCACCTGCTGCTCGTTGAGCAAGCGCTTGAGGTCGCGCCGGCCACGGCCGGGGAGGTCCAGCATTTCGCCACCCTGGCGGTAGGCAATGCGCAGCCCACCCAGCCCTGCGGCGCCAACCAACCGCACGCTACCGTTACCCGGCAACAGCAACGGCGCATCAACATCGCCCCAGGCCAGCTGACCAACGGGCTGCTGCAGCCAGTCACCGCTCAGCCACCAGACGCGGCCATGGCTGCGCAGCAGCTGCCCATCGGCCAGCCGCCAGACTGGCTGGGCATCGGCGGCGGCATCGCGCAGGTCGGCCCAGCCGGCCCAGTGCCGGGTGTCAGGCAAACGGGTGCGCTGGCTCAGCCAGTATTGCAAGGCATTGCGCTGACGGGCCGGCGACAGGGCCACGAGCGTGGCCAGGTCGAGGGAGTCGAGGCCCGACCAAGCGACGGGCGCCCCCTCCCCTGCGAGCGCCAGATCATCCCGGGCAAGCTCGTCCACCAGGCCCAAAGCCTCGCCCAGGTGCTCTGCGGCGCGGGCGAGGTTCTGGCTGGCTTGCGGCCAACGCTGCTGCAAGCGTGGGAACACTTCGCCGCGCAGGTAGTTGCGGGCAAATTGAGTGTCGGCGTTCGACGGGTCTTCGATCCAGGCCAGGCCATTAGCCAGGGCGTAGGCCTGCAGTTGCTGGCGGGAACAGCTCAGCAATGGCCTGACCAGGCTGCCCTGCCATAGCGCCCGCTGCCCCGGCATTGCCGCCAGGCCACGCAGGCCGGCGCCGCGCAGCAGGCGGAACAACAGGGTTTCGGCCTGGTCGTCGCGGTGCTGGCCGGTGAACAGGATGTCGCCCGGGCCGAGGGCTTGCTTGAAGGCGGCATAGCGAGCGTCGCGGGCAGCCTGTTCGAGGCTGGCGCCGGGGCTGACCTGAACGTGGATGACCTGGAGTTCGATACCGAGGTTGTCGCAGATGGCTTGGCAATGGGCGGGCCAGGCGTCGGCGGCGGGTTGCAGGCCGTGGTGGATGTGGATGGCGCGCAGCGGGGGTGAGGCGTGTTTGCGGGCGTGGTCGGCCAGCAGGTGCAGGAGGACGGTGGAGTCCAGGCCGCCGGAGAAGGCGATGTACCAGTTGCGGGCGTTGAGCCAGGGGGTGAGGTTGATCATCTGCTCCTCACTTGGCTTGAGAAAACCCGCCCCCACAAGGGCCGCAAAGCGGCCCCCGGGGCCAATCACAATCAGAGGCCGTAGCTCATCAGGCGATCGTAACGACGGGCCAGCAATGCGTCGTGGTCGAGCTTGCCGAGCATGTCCAGCTGCTGCACCAGGTCGGCGCGGATGCTTTCCGACATCTTCGCCGGGTCACGGTGGGCGCCGCCCAACGGCTCCTGGATGACCTTGTCGACGATATTCAGGCTCTTCAGGCGCTCGGCAGTAATGCCCATGGCCTCGGCCGCGTCAGCTGCCTTGTCGGCAGTCTTCCACAGGATCGAAGCGCAGCCTTCCGGCGAGATTACCGAGTAGGTGGAGTACTGCAGCATGTTCAGCTGGTCGCATACACCAATGGCCAGTGCGCCGCCGGAACCACCCTCACCAATCACGGTGGCGATGATCGGGGTTTTCAGGCGCGCCATCACGCGCAGGTTCCAGGCGATGGCCTCGCTCTGGTTGCGCTCTTCGGCGTCGATGCCTGGGTAGGCACCCGGGGTGTCGATGAAGGTCAGGATCGGCATCTTGAAGCGCTCGGCCATTTCCATCAGGCGGCAGGCCTTGCGGTAGCCTTCCGGGCGCGGCATACCGAAGTTGCGGCGTACCTTCTCGCGTACCTCGCGGCCCTTCTGGTGGCCGATGACCATGACCGGCTTGCCATCCAGGCGCGCGGTACCACCGACGATGGCGGCGTCATCGGAGAAGTGGCGGTCACCGTGCAGTTCTTCGAACTCGGTGAAGATGTGCTCCAGGTAGTCCAGGGTGTAGGGACGACGCGGATGGCGGGCCAGGCGGGCGATCTGCCAGCTGGTCAGGTTGCCGAAGATGCTTTCGGTCAGGGTGCTGCTCTTGTCTTGCAGACGGGCAATTTCATCGCTGATGTTCAGCGAGTTGTCGTTGCCCACCAGGCGCAGGCCTTCGATCTTGGCTTGCAGGTCGGCAATCGGCTGTTCGAAATCGAGAAAATTCGGGTTCATAGTCATCCGTCTTGGGTCTACGGCCAGGCGGCCGGCCGGTTGATCCGTTTGGCGCCCTACCTTAAGGGATCAGGCGCATTCAGGTCGAGATTAAATTTTTTCGGTTCAACGATATTGCAGGAAGACGTTCTCACGCCCGAACTGGTCACGCAGTGCCTGAATCAGCCCATCTGCCGGGTCGATCGCCCATTGCTCACCGAACTGCAGCATGGCCTTGGCGTCACTGCCGGTGTATTCCAGGGTGATCGGGCAAGCGCCGCGATGGCGGGTAATCAGCTCGCCCAGCCACTTCAGGCGGTCGCCCTGCAGTGCCTCGTGTGCCACTTTCAGGCGCAGGCTCTCGGCCAGCTTGGTGCGCGCGTCCTCCATGGTCATCACTTGCTTGACCCGCAGGCGCAGGCCACCGGAGAAGTCGTCATTGCTGACCTCGCCTTCGACCACCACCATGGCATCGTTCTGCAGCAAGGACTGTGCCGCGATGTAGGCGTCGGCAAACAGCGATGCCTCAATGCGCCCGGAGCGGTCGTCCAGGGTGACGAAGCCCATCTTGTCGCCCTTCTTGTTCTTCATTACCCGCAGGGCAATGATCATGCCGGCGATGGTCTGGGTATCACGCGACGGCTTGAGGTCGATGATGCGCTGGCGGGCGAAGCGGCGGATCTCGGTCTCGTATTCGTCGATCGGGTGGCCGGTCAGGTACAGGCCAAGGGTGTCCTTCTCGCCTTTCAGGCGTTCCTTGAGGGTCAGTTCGCGCACCTTGCGGTGGTTGGCATAAACGTCGACATCCACCTCGTCGAACATGCTGCCGAACAGGTCGACGTGACCACTGTCAGCGGTATGTGCGGCCTGCTCGGCTGCCTTGATGGCCTCGCCCAGCGCCGAAAGCAAGGTGGCACGGTTGATGTCGATGTTGGCCTGGTAGGCCTTGATCTCGTCATGGAAGTGCGGGCCCAGGCGGTCAAGCGCGCCGCTGCGCACCAGCGCATCGAGGGTACGTTTGTTGACCCGCTTGAGGTCGATGCGTTCACAGAAATCGAACAGGTCCTTGAACGGCCCGCCCTGGGCACGGGCTTCGACGATGGCCTCCACCGGGCCCTCGCCGACACCCTTGATCGCGCCCAGGCCGTAGACGATACGGCCATCGTTGTTCACGGTGAACTTGAAGTCGGAGAAGTTCACGTCCGGCGCGTCGAGGCGCAGCTTCATGCTGCGTACTTCCTCGACCAACACCACCACCTTGTCGGTGTTGTGCATATCCGCCGACAGTACCGCAGCCATGAACGGCGCCGGGTAGTGAGTTTTCAGCCAGGCGGTCTGGTACGACACCAGGCCATAGGCAGCGGAGTGGGATTTGTTGAAGCCGTAGCCGGCAAACTTCTCCACCAGGTCGAAGATGTTACCGGCAAGGTCCGCATCGATATTGTTGGCCACGCAACCTTCGATGAAACCGCCGCGCTGCTTGGCCATTTCCTCGGGCTTTTTCTTACCCATCGCCCGGCGCAGCATGTCGGCGCCGCCGAGGGTATAGCCGGCCATGACCTGGGCAATCTGCATCACCTGTTCCTGGTACAGGATGATGCCGTAGGTCGGTGCCAGGACCGGCTTGAGGCCTTCGTACTGGTAGTCCGCATGCGGGTAGGCCAGCTCGGCGCGGCCGTGCTTGCGGTTGATGAAGTCGTCCACCATGCCCGATTGCAGCGGGCCCGGGCGGAACAGTGCCACCAGTGCGATGAGGTCTTCCAGGCAGTCGGGCTTGAGCTTCTTGATCAGCTCCTTCATGCCGCGCGATTCAAGCTGGAACACCGCTGTGGTTTCGGCCTTCTGCAGCAGCTCGTAGGTCTTGCGGTCGTCCAGCGGAATGAAGTCGATGTTGACGTCGGGCAGGTTTTTCTTGGCCTGCTCGCGGTTGATGATCTCCATCGCCCACTTGATGATGGTCAGGGTACGCAGGCCGAGGAAGTCGAACTTGACCAGGCCGGCTGCCTCGACGTCGTCCTTGTCGAACTGGGTTACCAGGCCGCCGCCCTCTTCGTCACAGGCAATCGGCGAAAAGTCGGTGAGTTTGGTTGGCGCGATTACCACACCACCGGCGTGCTTGCCGGTACCGCGGGTGACGCCTTCCAGTTTCAGGGCCATGTCCCAGATTTCGCGGCCGTCCTCATCGCTTTTGAGGAAGTCGCGCAGGATCTCTTCCTGCTCGTAGGCCTTCTCCAGGGTCATGCCCACTTCGAACGGGATCATCTTCGACAGGCGGTCGGCCAGGCCGTAGGACTTGCCCTGTACCCGCGCCACGTCACGAACCACCGCCTTGGCGGCCATGGTACCGAAGGTGATGATCTGGCTGACCGCGTTGCGGCCATAGGCTTCGGCCACGTAGTCGATCACCCGGTCACGGCCGTCCATGCAGAAGTCGACGTCGAAGTCGGGCATGGAAACACGCTCAGGGTTGAGGAAGCGTTCGAACAGCAGGTCGTAGGCCAGCGGGTCGAGGTCGGTGATCTTCAGTACGTAGGCCACCAGCGAGCCGGCACCCGAACCACGGCCCGGGCCAACCGGTACGTCGTTGTTCTTGGCCCACTTGATGAAGTCCATAACGATCAGGAAGTAACCGGGGAAGCCCATCTGGATAATGATGTCCAGCTCGAACTTCAGGCGGTCCAGGTAAACCTGGCGCTTCTCTTCGTAATTGGGTGTGGTGTCTTTCGGCCACAGCACTGCCAGGCGCTCTTCCAGGCCTTCGTGGGACACATGCCGCAGGTAGTCGTCGATGCCCATGCCGTTGGGCGTGGGGAAGTCGGGCAGGAAGTACTTGCCCAGCTGTACCTGGATATTGCAGCGCTTGGCGATCTCGACGGTATTGGCAATGGCGTCGGGCAGGTCACTGAACAGCTCGGCCATTTCCTCGGCCGACTTCAGGTACTGCTGGTCGCTGTAGCCACGCGGGCGACGCGGGTCGTCGAGGGTCCAGCCCTCGCCGATGCACACGCGGGTTTCATGGGCGTCGAAGTCGGACTGTTTGACGAACCGTACATCGTTGGTGGCTACCAGCGGGGCCCCAAGCTTGTCAGCCAGGGCCACTGCGGCGTGTACGTATTCTTCGTCGCGGGCGCGGTTGGTGCGCTGCACTTCAACGTAGAAGCGCTCGGGGAACATGCCCATCCAGTCTTGCAGCAAGGCCTGGGCTTCATCGTCGCGGCCGGCCAGCAAGGCCATGCCGATGTCGCCTTCCTTGCCCGCCGACAGGGCAATCAGCCCCTCGCTGGCGGGGGCGATCCATTCGCGCTGGAGGATGACCAGGCCATTGCGCTGCCCATCGGTCCAGCCGCGCGAAATCAATTCGGTGAGGTTGCGGTAGCCCTTGGGGTCCATGGCCAGGAAGCAGATGCGCGACAGCGGGGCTTCCGGGTCGGCACCGGCCAGCCACAGGTCGGCACCGCAGATCGGCTTGATGCCGGCGCCCATGGCGGTCTTGTAGAACTTCACCAGCGAGCACATGTTGCTCTGGTCGGTGATCGCCACCGCCGGCATGTTCATCCCCGCCAGCGCCTTGGCCAGCGGCTTGATCCGCACCAGGCCGTCGACCAGCGAGAATTCGGAGTGGACGCGCAGGTGAACGAAGGGAACCGACATGGAAGATCCTGTAGCAGTGCTGAACGACAAGGGCGGGATTGTAGCTTAAATGGGGATGGGATTTGGGGCTGCTTGCAGAAGCGGGTTTACCCGCGAACCAGGCACCGCGGTGGATGGCACCGGCTACGCCGGTGTTCGCGGCTAAAGCCGCTCCTACAGGTGATCGCGTAACACCTGCAGGAACGGCCCCATGGTTCAGATCAGGGAATCAGTGACGCCGTCACGCGCTTCCCAGGCCGCCCGCACCGGGCCGAAGGAGCGCCGATGAATGGGCGTAGGCCCCAACCGCGCCAAAGCCTCAAGGTGCACCGGCGTCGGGTAGCCCTTGTGCCCGCCAATGCCATAACCCGGGTAGATCAGCTCAAAGGCGCTCATCTCCCGGTCGCGGGTCACCTTGGCCAGGATCGAAGCAGCGGCAATCGCCGGCACCTGGCTATCACCCTTGACCACCGGCGACGCCGGCACCGCCAGTATAGGGCAACGGTTACCGTCGATCAGGGCCAGCTTCGGCGTAATGTGCAGCCCTTCCACCGCGCGCTGCATGGCCAGCATGGTGGCCTGCAGGATGTTCAGGCGGTCGATTTCCTCGACCTCGGCGCGGGCGATGCAGAAGCTCAGGGCCTTTTCGCAGATCTCGTCGAACAGCGCCTCGCGCTTGGCTTCGGTGAGTTTCTTCGAGTCGTTCAGGCCAAGGATCGGGCGCGCCGGGTCAAGGATCACCGCCGCCGTCACCACTGCGCCGCACAGCGGGCCACGGCCCACTTCGTCAACGCCGGCGACCAGGTCTTCGACCAGGTTGAAGTCCAGTCCAATTTGCATATCAGCGGTCCTTGAGCAAGGCCAGTACCGCCTCGGCCGCCTGGTTGGAGGCGTCACGGCGCAGGGTGCGGTGAATTTCGTCAAAACGTTCGGTCTGCTGGCTGCCATCGCGCACCAGCGGCGCCAAGGTGTTGGCCAGGGCTTCGCTGGTGGCGTCGTCCTGCAGCAACTCAGGCACCAGCTCACGCTGGGCCAACAGGTTCGGCAACGACACGTAAGGGCTCTTGACCAGGCGCTTGAGAATCCAGAAGGTCAACGGCGCAAGGCGATAGGCCACCACCATTGGCCGCTTGTACAGCAGCGCTTCGAGGGTGGCGGTACCCGAGGCGATCAGCACCGCGTCACAGGCCGCCAGGGCCTGGTGCGACTGGCCATCGAGCAGGGTCAGCGGCAGTTGGCGCCCATCGAGCATCTGCTCGACCTGGGCGCGCCGCGCGGCGTTGGCGCAGGGCAGCACGAAACGCACGCCCGGCACCTGATCGCGCAGGCGTTCGGCGGCATCAAGGAACAACGCACCCAGGCGCCCTACTTCGCCACCCCGGCTGCCCGGCATCAGCGCTACCACCGGCCCTTCGCCAAGGCCCAGCGCAGCACGCGCGGCCGGCCGGTCGGTTTCAAGCGGGATGGTGTCGGCCAGCGGGTGGCCAACGAAACGCACCGGTACGCCCTGCTCTTCATAAAACCGCGCCTCGAACGGCAGCAGCGTCAGCATCAGGTCGCAGCCTTCACGAATTTTCAGCACGCGTTTCTGCCGCCAGGCCCAGACCGACGGGCTGACGTAGTGCACGGTCTTGATACCAGCCTGACGTAGTTTCAGCTCGATGTTGAGGGTGAAGTCAGGGGCGTCGATGCCGATGAACACATCCGGCTTTTCGTCGATCAGGGTCTGGATCAGCAGCTTGCGGCGCTTGAGCAGCTCGCGCAGGCGCCCCAGCACCTCCACCAGGCCCATGACCGCCAGGCGCTCCATGGGGAAGTACGATTGCAGGCCCTCGGCTTCCATCAAGGGGCCGCCAACGCCAATGAAACGTACGTCGGGGTGGCGTGCCTTGAGGGCACGCATCAAGCCTGAACCAAGAATATCGCCGCTGGCCTCACCTGCGACCAAGGCTACGCAAAGCTGGGCCATGTCAGCGGGTGATGCCGCGGGCAGAGTTCACGATCGACTGACGGAACAGCTCGACCTCAGGGTGCTTCGCAGCCAGCTCGGCCAGTTCCTTGAGCGCGTCTTCGACGGTCAGGCCCTGACGATAGACAATCTTGTAGCAACGACGCAGCACGTGGATGACCTCGTCGCTGAACCCCCGGCGGCGCATGCCCTCGAAGTTCATGCTGCGAGCTTCGGCGGGGCTACCGAACACGGTAACGTAAGCCGGAACGTCCTTGCCGATTGCCGTGCCCATGCCGGAAAACGCGTGGGCGCCAATATGGCAGTACTGGTGCACCAAGGTGTAACCGGACAGGATCGCCCAGTCACCGACATGCACATGGCCGGCCAGTGCCGTGTTGTTCACCAGAATGCAGTGGTTACCGATGACGCTGTCGTGGCCGATGTGGGCATAGGCCATGATCAGGTTGTGGTCGCCCACGGTGGTTTCCGCGCGGTCCTGAACGGTACCGCGGTGAATGGTCACCCCTTCGCGGATCACATTGTGGTCGCCGATCACCAGGCGCGTCGGCTCACCCTTGTACTTGAGGTCCGGGGTGTCTTCGCCGATCGAGGAAAACTGAAAGATGCGGTTGTGCTTGCCGATGCGGGTCGGCCCTTTGAGCACAACATGCGGGCCGATAACGGTGCCCTCCCCGACTTCTACATCAGGGCCAACGATCGACCAAGGGCCGACCTCGACACCATCGGCTAGCTTGGCCGACGGATCGATGATGGCCCGAGGATCAATCGAATTCATAGGGAGCGTTCCGCGCAAGTAATCTCTGCCGAACATACCGGCTTGCCGTCGACCAAGGCACGGCACTCGAACTTCCAGATCATGCTCTTGCGGCTGAGGAACTTGGCTTCCAGCACCAACTGGTCACCCGGCAGTACCGGCTGACGGAAGCGCAGTTTGTCGGAACCGACGAAGTAGTACAGGGTGCCGTCGGCCGGCTTGGCGTCGAGCATCTTGAAACCCAGGATACCGGCCGCCTGGGCCATGGCTTCGATGATCAGGACGCCCGGCATGATCGGGTGCGCCGGGAAATGGCCATTGAAGAACGGCTCGTTGATGCTGACATTCTTGTAGGCACGAATGCTCTGGGCCTCGAAGTCCAGATCCGTCACGCGGTCCACCAGCAGGAACGGGTAACGGTGAGGCAGGTATTCGCGAATCTCGTTGATGTCCATCATTTCGGGGGGGAAGCCTGTAATAAGAATAGGGAGCGCAGGTGCTGACCACACGCTCCTTTTGCAGTCCAAAGAGGAGCCAGCTAGCGACTGTTCACTCTTGCTCAGGGAATGGTATCAGCCTTCTGATGTCGGCAGGCCACCTGAGGTCACGGTATCGACGCGTTTTTCCAGCTGCTGAAGGCGCTTGGCCATGTCATCGAGCTGGCGAATACGCGCAGCGCTCTTGCGCCAGTCAGCCAAAGGCTGCATGGCTGTGCCGGATGAATAGGAACCGGGTTCGGTGATCGAACGGGTTACCATGGTCATCCCGGAAACAAATACGTTATCGCAAATATCAATGTGCCCCACCAGGCCCACGCCGCCGGCCAGCATGCAATGCTTGCCGATGCGCGTACTGCCGGAGATGCCCACGCAAGCGGCCATGGCCGTGTGGTCACCGATCTGCACGTTGTGGGCGATCTGGATCTGATTATCGAGCTTGACCCCGTCGCCGATCCGCGTGTCGGACAGCGCGCCACGGTCAACGGCAGTATTGACGCCGATTTCCACGTCATCGCCAATGGTCACGCCACCGATCTGGGCAATCTTGCGCCAGATGCCCTTCTCGTTGGCAAAGCCGAAGCCTTCGCCGCCGATCACGGCACCCGACTGGATGACCACACGCTTGCCGATGGTGACGTCGTGATACAACGTAACCCGCGGCGCCAGCCAGCCACCTTCACCTACAACGCAACGCGCACCGATGAAGCAATGTGCGCCGATGCTGACGTCAGCCTCGATGCGCGCACCGCTTTCGATGACCGCGAATGGCCCGATACTGGCGCTGGCGTCCACCTGCGCGTCCTCAGCCACCACGGCGCTGGGATGGATTCCCGCCACAGCCTTGGGTTTGGGGTCGAACAAATGGGAAATACGCGCGTACGCCTGGTACGGGTCGGCCACGATCAGGGCATTGCCGGCGAAACTTTCGGCATCCGCAGCCTTGAGCAATACCGCACCCGCCTGGCAGTTATCCAGGTACTTGCGGTACTGCGGGTTGGCGAGGAAGCTCAATTGACCGGGCCCAGCCTCCTGCAAGGTGGCCAGTCCGGTAATCTGTAGCGCCTCGGGCCCCTTGAGGGTGGCGCCGAGGGCCTCGGCCAACTGGCCTAGCGTCATGGTCACGGTCATATCAACGGGCTTGGTTCATGCGCTCGATGACCTGGCGGGTGATGTCGTACTGCGGTTTGACATCGATGACCGCGCCACGCTCGAGCACCAGGTCGTAGCCACCTTTCTTGATCACTTCCTCGACAGCACCGTCCAGCTTCGGCTTCAGTTGCTTGAGCATGTCGCGGTCGGCAACGGCCTTGGCTTCGTTCAGTTCCTTGGACTGGAACTGGAAGTCACGGGCCTTTTGCTTGAACTCGAGCTCCAGGCGCTCACGCTCCTGCTGCTGCATCTTGTCGCCACCCTTGATCAGGCGGTCCTGGATGCCCTTGGCGCTGCTTTCCAGGCTCTTGAGCTTGGTCAGTTGCGGGCCGAACTTCTTCTCGGCATCAACCGCGTATTTCTTGGCGGCATCCGATTCGAGCAGGGCCATCTGATAGTTCAGAACGGCAACCTTCATTTCGGCGAAAGCCGGGGTGGCGACCAGCGCCGCGGCCACTACGGCCAGTTGAGCCAATTTACGCACGATGCACTCCTGGATAAACCGTTGTCATTAAGCAGGGGCCGACCTTAGAAGGTCTGGCCCAGAGAGAATTGGAACACCTGGGTATCGGCATCGTCCGGCTTCTTGACCGGCATCGCCAGGCTGAAGCTCAACGGGCCCAGTGCAGTAATCCAGGTCACGCCCAGGCCGACCGAACTGGCCATGCCCGAGAAACCGACCTTCTCGCAATCAGGTTGGTTGCCGCAATTGGTGTCGAACACGTTACCCACGTCCCAGAACACGGAGGTGCGCAGCGAACGCTGGTCTTTGACGAACGGCAGCGGGAACAGCAACTCGACGCCACCTTGCACCAGCACGTTACCACCAAACGGCAACGGATCCTGGTCCGGGTCAGCGAGGGTGCCGGGCTTGCCACCCGGGTTGCCTTCACCGCGGCTCGGGGTACTGCGTGGGCCCAGGCTGCTGTCCTTGAAGCCACGGACGGAGTTGAAGCCACCCGCGAAGTAGTTCTCGTAGAACGGCAGGCCGGAGGTGCTGCCGTAACCATCACCATAGCCCAGCTCAGTGTGCAGGCGCAGGGTATAGTCGTTGGTGATCGGCTTGAACAACTGGCCACGGTAATCCAGTTTGAAGAACGACAGGTCGCTGCCTGGAATGGTGGATTCCAGGGTCAGGCTTTGCGAGTGACCACGGGTGGCCAGCACGCCTTTGTTCAGGGTCGATTCCGACCAGCCGATCGAGGCCTTGAAGTTCAGGAAGTTGTCGCCTTCCTGGTCAAGGAAGTCAAAGATCTCGTCAACGGTATACTTACCGGTCTTGATCTTGTCCTGCTGCACGCTCAGGCCATAGGTCAGGCGCGAGGTCTCGCTGATCGGGTAGCCGAGGCTGACGCCCGCACCATAGCTGTCCACCGCGTAGCTGGCCACGTCGACGTCAAGGTCATCGTAGTCGGTGCTGCGGTAGAAGGCGTTGTAACCCAGGCTGACGCCGTCGGCAGTGAAGTAGGGGTCAACGAAGCCGAAGTTGTAGCGGGTCTGGTATTCCGAACGGGTCAGGCCGATGGACACCTTGTTACCGGTACCCAGGAAGTTGCTCTGGCTGATCGAACCACCGAGGATCAGGCCGGCGCTCTGGGCGAAACCGACGCTGGCGGTGATCGAGCCGGAGGCCTGCTCTTCGACGCTGTAGTTGACGTCGACCTGATCGTCGGTGCCTGGCACTGGCGGGGTCTCGACGTTGACTTCCTTGAAGAAGCCCAAGCGCTCCAGGCGGGTCTTGGACTGGTCGATCAGGTAAGTCGAGGCCCAGCCACCTTCCATCTGGCGCATTTCGCGACGCAGTACTTCGTCTTCGGTCTTGGTGTTGCCGCGGTAGTTGATGCGGTTGACGTAGGCACGCTTGCCCGGGTCGACCACGAACATGATGTCTACCGTGTGGTCCTGGTCGTTCGGCTGTGGCACGCCGTTGACGTTGGCGAAGGTATAGCCTTCGTTACCCAGGCGGCGGGTGATCAGCTCGGACGTGGTGGTCATCACCTTGCGCGAGAATA